>NZ_JAPTFQ010000016.1:0-67353 GCF_030985535.1 Stenotrophomonas sp. Sm2128 | reverse complement strand
CCGCCATCCCACGGGAACCCCGCTTTTGCTTTGGCCGTTGCTGTTGCTGTTGCTGTTGCCCTGGCCTCGGCGGGTGCCGGGCGCCGCCCGGCCAAAGCCCTTCCCCCGCTTCCGGTACAATGTCGGGCCCGTTTCCCAACTACGGTTCCCCGGACATGATGGTCCTCGAGGGCGCGCCCGCCCTGTCGCCGTTCCGCCGCGAACGTCTTGAATCCCGCCTGCAGTCCATCGCTCCCTCCCTGCGCATCAGCGGTGCCTGGCACGTCTACTTCGTGCAGCCCGAAGGCAGCGCCGCTCCCGACCTCGCCACCCTGTGCCGCATCCTCGAAGCTGCGCCGCAGGCAGAAGCCGTGGCCGACGGCGCGGTCAGCCGCATCGTGGTGCCGCGCCTGGGTACGCTGTCGCCGTGGTCGAGCAAGGCCACCGAACTGGTGCGCGGTGCCGGCCAGCCGGTGAGCCGGGTCGAGCGGGGCCTGCGTATCGACGTGCAGGGCTGGCCGGCCGATGCCGACGTGCAACAGGCCCTGGTCAAGGCGCTGCACGACCCGATGACGCAGTCAGTGCTGGAGACCGTGCAGCAGGGCCAGGCGCTGTTCTCGGCGCCCGCCCGCGGCGAACTGGAACGCGTGCCGGTGGACCAGCTGGAGGCTGCCAACGAGCGCCTCGGCCTGGCCATGGCCCAGGACGAGATCGATTACCTGCGCGAACGCTTCACCGCGCTGGGCCGCTCGCCGTCGGACGTCGAACTGATGATGTTCGCGCAGGCCAATTCCGAGCACTGCCGCCACAAGATCTTCAACGCCAGCTGGACCATCGACGGCCAGGAGCAGGACCGCTCGCTGTTCCGGATGATCAAGAACACCCACCAGCAGACCCCGCAGCACACGCTCAGCGCGTACAGCGACAACGCCGCGGTGATCGAAGGCCATCCGGCGTCGCGCTACCGCCCCGATCCGGCCAGCGGCGAGTACCGTCGTGAACCACAGGTGCCCAGCGCGTTCCAGATCAAGGTGGAGACCCACAACCACCCGACCGCCATCGCACCGTTCCCGGGCGCCTCGACCGGCGCCGGTGGTGAAATCCGCGACGAAGGCGCGACAGGCCGCGGCGGCAAGCCGAAGGCCGGCCTGACCGGTTTCTCGGTCTCGCACCTGCGCATTCCCGAGCTGCCGCAGCCGTGGGAAGCGCCGCGCGCCCTGAACCCGCGCATGGCGCCCGCGCTGGAAATCATGACCGATGGTCCGCTCGGCGGCGCCGCGTTCAACAACGAGTTCGGCCGCCCGAACCTGCTTGGCTACTTCCGCAGCTTCGAGCTGCCGGAAGGCGCCGATCTGGTGCGTGCCTACGACAAGCCGATCATGCTGGCCGGCGGCCTCGGCGCCATCGACCGTACCCAGGTCGACAAGATCCAGCTGCAGCCCGGTGATGCGGTCATCGTGCTCGGTGGCCCGGCGATGCTGATCGGCCTGGGTGGCGGTGCCGCCAGCTCGGTGGCCTCCGGCGAAAGCGCCGAGGACCTGGATTTCGCCAGCGTGCAGCGCGACAACCCGGAAATGGAGCGCCGCTGCCAGGAGGTCATCGACCGCTGCGTGGCGATGGGCAGCAACAACCCGATCAAGTTCTTCCACGACGTCGGTGCCGGTGGCCTGTCCAATGCCATCCCCGAGCTGCTACACGACTCCAAGGTCGGTGGCGTGATCGATCTGGGCAAGGTGCCCACCGATGATCCGTCGCTGTCGCCGATGCAGCTGTGGTGCAACGAATCGCAGGAACGCTACGTGCTCGGCGTCGCCCAGGAGCGCCTGGCCGAGTTCGCCGCGCTGTGCGCCCGCGAGCGCTGCCCGTTCGCTGCGGTCGGCGTGGCCACCGCCGAGGAACACCTGGTGGTGGCCTATGGCGCCGTGCCGGGCCACACCCCGGCCGAGGCGCCGATCGACCTGCCGATGGACGTGCTGTTCGGCAAGCCGCCAAAGATGCACCGCGATACCGCACACCCGCCGGCACCGCGCTGGCCGGCGCTGAAGACCGCGGGCCTGGACCTGCAGGAAGCGGGCCTGCGCGTGCTTGCGCACCCGACGGTGGCCTCGAAGAACTTCCTGGTCACCATCGGTGACCGCAGCGTCGGTGGCCTGACCGCACGCGAACAGATGGTTGGCCCGTGGCAGCTGCCGGTGGCCGATGTGGCCATCACCGTGGCCGACTTCGACGGCGTGGCCGGCGAGGCGATGTCGATCGGCGAGCGCACCCCGCTGGCCCTGCTCGATGCGGCGGCTTCGGCACGCATGGCCGTGGGCGAAGCGTTGACCAACCTGTGCGCGGCCTCGGTCGATGCGCTGGATGAGATCAAACTGTCGGCGAACTGGATGGCCGCGGCCGGCCACCCGGGCGAAGACGCGCTGCTGTACGACGCGGTGAAGGCCGTGGGCATGGAACTGTGCCCGCAGTTGGACATCAGCATTCCGGTGGGCAAGGACTCGCTGTCGATGCAGGCGCAGTGGCACGACCAGGGCCAAGCGCACAAGAGCGTGTCGCCGGTGTCGCTGGTGATCTCTGCGTTCGCACCGGTCGCCGATGTGCGCCAGCAGCTGACCCCGCTGCTCGACCGCGACGTGGAAAGCGAGCTGTGGCTGATCGGCCTTGGCGCCGGCAAGCAGCGCCTGGGCGGTTCCATCCTGGCTCAGGTGCATGCCGACCACGGTGACCTGCCGGCGTTCGCCGGCGCTGCCCCGGATCTGGACGACCCGCAGCGCCTGCGTGGCTTCTTCGAGCTGATCCGCGATGCGCGCCAGGCCGGCCTGCTGCTGGCCTACCACGACCGCAGCGACGGCGGTGCCTTCGCCGCGCTGTGCGAAATGGCCTTCACGTCGCGCCTGGGGCTGGACATCACCCTCGATGCCTGGGGCGACGATCCATTCCGCAGCCTGTTCAACGAAGAGCTGGGCGCGGTGGTGCAGATCGCACGCGAAGACCGCGCAGCGTTCGCCGATCTGGTCGAGCGCCATGCACTGACCGAGTGCGCGCAGCGCATCGCCAAGCCGACCACCGCACCGGTGGTGCGCGTGTCGCTGGCTGGCGAGAACCTGGCTGAATGGCGCTGGGAGTCGCTGTTCGACGCATGGTGGTCGGTCACCCACGCGATGCAGAAGCGCCGCGACAACCCGGCCAACGCCGACGCCGAGCGTGAGATCGCCCGTGCCTTCAACGCACCGGGCCTGAAGCCCAAGCTCAGCTTCGACATCAATGAAGACGTGGCCGCCCCGTTCATCAGCACCGGTGCGCGTCCGCGCGTGGCCGTGCTGCGCGAGCAGGGCGTCAACGGCCAGATCGAAATGGCGAACATCTTCGAACGTGCCGGCTTCCGGCCCTTCGATGTGCACATGAGCGACCTGATCGAAGGCCGCGTCGCCCTGCAGGACTTCACCGGCCTGGTCGCCTGCGGCGGCTTCAGTTACGGCGACGTGCTTGGCGCTGGTCGTGGCTGGGCCACCTCGATCCTGGAGCGCAGCGCGCTGCGTGATGCCTTCGCCGCGTTCTTCGCGCGCGAGGACAGCTTCGCCCTGGGCGTGTGCAACGGCTGCCAGATGATGAGCCAGCTGAAGGACATCATTCCCGGTGCCGAACACTGGCCGCAGTTCCGCCGCAATGCCAGCGAGCAGTTCGAAGCCCGTACCGCGCTGCTGGAAGTGGTGGAATCTCCGTCGATCCTGCTGCGTGGCATGGCCGGTTCGCGCCTGCAGGTGGCAGTGGCGCATGGCGAAGGCCAGGCGGTGTTCGACAACGCGGTCGACCAGGCCGCGGCCCGTGTTTCGCTGCGCTATATCGATGGCCACGGCAACGTGGCCAGCCAGTACCCGCTGAATCCGAACGGTTCGCCGGACGGCATCACCGGCCTGACCAGCAGCGACGGCCGCGTGACCATCATGATGCCGCACCCGGAACGCACCCCGCGCGCGCTCAACATGAGCTGGGCCCCGGCGGAGTGGCAGGGTGATTCGCCGTGGATGCGCATGTTCCGCAACGCGCGGGTGTGGTGCGGCTGATCGCACCACACCGCGCAGGCTTCAATGCCGTTGCGTATGGAAAAACCCGCCGTTGATCGGCGGGTTTTTTCTTTGCGCGTGTGAAAATCCTGATGCACCCGCGAGTTACATGGATTTTCAGGCGACAGGGTTGCGTCACGCGCCGCTAACAAAATCCTTTCATAAACAGGGAAAAGAGTGAACTGCTTCACGGCAATAGGATTTGTCGTGTCAAAGTCTTGACGATCTGCAAAGTTGCCGTTAACACTTGAACCCCGTTTCAGAATCATTCATTTCGCAGTAACCGGTTGGCGCACGCGCTCGGTTTTCTGTCGCTGCGCGCCGTTCGGCAATACCCCGCAGTAAATCACGCGAATAAACGCCCCCAGGGGACGTTGGGCCGGAAAGCCCAGCGGTGGCGTTGCTTTGCCCAAAACCAGTCCAATCAGGAGCCGTACCGATGAATCGGATTTATCGCAAGGTCTGGAACAAAGCATTGGGTCAGTTGGTGGTGGCCTCGGAACTGGCTTCCTCCGACAGCAGCAGCGGTGGGGTTGTCGACCAGCGCCGTGGTGCGACACAGGCCACGCCCGCACTGCTGGCGGTGGCACTGGGCCTGGTATTGGGATTGGGCATGAGTGGCTCTGCCACCGCACAGTCGGTGCAGATCGGCGGTAGCGCCACCTGCGTGGCATTCAGCGGCAAGCTGCTCGAAAAGTGCCTGATCGAAGGCTCGGCCACGGCCAAGGGCAGCAATGCGGTGGCGATTGGCAGCAACAGCAGTGCCAGTGCGGCCAACAGCGTGGCGCTGGGCGCCGGCTCCAAAGCCACGCGTGCCAACACCGTCTCCGTCGGCGATGCAGGCAAGGAACGGCAGGTCACCAATGTCGCCGCAGGCACGCAGGCGACCGACGCAGTGAACAAGGCGCAGCTGGACGCGCAGGCGCGCGCCACGCAGGCCGCGCTGGCCGACGTGGCCGCCGATGGCAACCGGTACTTCAAGGCCGACGGCGCAGGCGATGACAGCGACGCGGCGAAGATCGAGGGCGAGGGCGCACTGGCCGCCGGTGCCGGTGCGCAGTCGCTGGCCAACGCCACCACTGCCATCGGTACCCAGGCCATTGCTGCAGGCATCGGCGCCAGCGCATTCGGCCAGGGCGCGCTGGCGATCGGCGATGCCAGCGTGGTGGTCGGGCAAAGCGCAGCAGCCTTCGGCCTTGGCGATACCGCCGTCGGTGCCAGCGCGTACGCCGCCAGCGAGAACGGTGCAGCAACGGCACTGGGTGCACTGTCCGAAGCCACCGCCGATGGCGCGACCGCCGTCGGTGGCGGTGCCGTAGCGATGGGCCCCGGCAGTACCGCATTGGGCCGCGGCGCCACGGCTGCCAACGAAGCCTCGATTGCAGTCGGTGCGTTCAGCACGGCCGTCGGTGAATACAGCACCGCGCTGGGCTCCAATTCGGCCGCGGTCGCTACCGGCAGCGTGGCGTTGGGCGCCGGTTCGCTGGCTGATCGTGTCGATACCGTGTCCGTCGGTGCCGCCGGATATGGCCTGACCCGCCAGATCACCAGCGTTGCCGCCGGCACCGAAGATACCGATGCGGTCAACGTTGGCCAGTTGAAGGATGTTGCCGCAGTGGCCGATGCCACCGCCAAGCGCTTCCAGGCCACCGGCAGCAGCAACAGCGATGCCGGTGCGCTGGCTGAAGGTGACGACGCGCTGGCCGCAGGCGAGGCCGCCAATGCCATCGGCCCTGGCACCACGGCGGTCGGTGCCGGTGCCACTGCCGTTGCGCAGAACGCGACGGCGGTGGGCAACAACGCGCTGGCCTCGGGCCAGAACAGCGCAGCATTCGGCAACAACGCGCAGGCCAACGGACCGGGCAGCGTGGCCGTCGGTGGCGCTGCGGTGGATGCCAACGGCAACCCGCTGATCACCAGTGGTGGCGTGCCGGTGGTCACCGGCGCCACCAGTGCCGGTGTGGGTGGCACGGCCGTCGGCGCCAGTGCCGATGCCAGCGGTTTTGCCGCGTCGTCCTATGGCGTGGGGGCCTATGCGTCCGGCGCGCAGGCGTCGGCGTTCGGTGCGGTCTCCAATGCCATCGGTGATTACTCCACGGCATTGGGTACGCAGAGCAATGCCACGGGCACCAGCAGCGTCGCCATTGGTGGCCCGGCCGACCTGATTCCCGGCCTGGGCTTCTTCGTACAGACACAGGCCAGTGGTGAAGCCGCGACCGCGGTGGGTGCCGGCGCCATCGCCAGCGGCGACCGTGCCGTGGCCAACGGCAGCCTCAGCGAAGCCTCCGGCGCCGAAGCCACTGCGGTGGGCTACTTCGCCTATGCGCCGGGCGAGAACGCCAGCGCGCTTGGCGCGCAGACCTGGGCCAGTGGTGCGCAGAGCACCGCAGTGGGCTACTACGCTACGGCACGCGGCGCCAACAGCGTCGCGCTGGGCGCGAACTCCGAAGCGGTGCGTGCCAACAGCGTGGCCGTCGGCAGTGCCGGCAACGAGCGGCAGATCACCAGCGTTGCAGCCGGCAGTGAAGCCACCGATGCGGTGAACAAGGCGCAGCTGGATGCGGTGGCCAGCACCGCCGACAGCACCGCGCGCTTCTTCCAGGCCCAGCCTGAAGCTGGCAGTGATGCCGGTGCGCTGGCGGAAGGCGAGGGTGCCATCGCGGCCGGTTCGTCGAGCAATGCGATCGGTGCCGGCGCGGTTGCACATGGCGCGGCCGCGTCGGCCATCGGCGATGACAGCGTGGCGGTGGGCCGCAACAGCACGGCCACCGGCAATGGCGGTGTCGCCATCGGTGGCCTGGGCCAGGCCTACGACGAGTTCAACCAACCCATCATCGGTGCAGATGGCAAGGCGCAGCAGGTGGGGACCACGGCCGTGGCCGATGCCACGGCGGTCGGCAGCGCTGCGCAGGCCAGCGGTGCAGCCAGCAGCGCCTTCGGCAATGCGGCCAAGGCCAGTGGTGACAACAGCTTCGCCGCCGGCGGCAAGTCGCGCGCCACCGGCGCGTATGCGGTGGCGGTGGGTGACAGTGCGTTTGCCAGCAGCGATGACAGTACCGCGGTGGGCGGCTACAGCTGGGCCACCGCCAGCGGCGCCAGCGCCTTTGGTTCCGGTGCGTGGGCGACCGCCACCAATGCCTCGGCGTTCGGCAACGCGGCGTGGGCCAGCGGCGCTGGCGCCACGTCGATCGGTTACAACAGCTGGGCCAACGGAACCAGCGCCACCGCAGTCGGCCGTGGTGCCTTCGGCTACGGCGACAACAGCGTGGCGCTGGGCTTCCAGGCACTGGGCAACAGCATCAACAGCATCGCCATCGGCACCAACACGGTGGCCGGCGGCGAAAGTGCGATCGCGCTGGGTGCGGGCAGCAATGCCAGTGCCAGCAACGCCGTCGCACTCGGCGCGGGCTCGGTCGCCAACCGCGCACGCACGGTGTCGGTGGGCAGCAGCGGCAACGAGCGCCAGGTCACCAACGTCGCCGCCGGTACCCAGGCCACCGATGCGGTGAACAAGGCACAGCTGGATGCGGTGGCAAGTACCGCAGCAACCACCAGCCGCTTCTTCCAGGCCAGCGGCAACGGCGACGATGTGGCGGGTGCGCTGGTGGAGGGCGACAACGCACTGGCCGCAGGTGATGCAGCCAACGCCATCGGCAATGGTGCCACCGCGCTTGGCAGCGGTGCCAATGCGCTGGCCGGCAACGCGCAGGCGATCGGCTTCAACGCGCTGGCGACCGCCGCCAATGCCAGTGCCGTAGGCGCCAATGCACAGGCCACCGGCGAATACGCCACCGCGCAGGGTGCGGAAAGCGAAGCCAGCGGTGAGCAGAGTGCAGCGTTCGGCGCGGCCAGCATCGCCAGCGGCGCAGGCAGCACCGCCAGCGGTGCCTTGTCCGAAGCCTCCGGCGAAGAAGCCGTAGCCGTGGGCTACTTCAGCAACGCCAGTGGCAGTGGTGCCACCGCGGTCGGCAGCGAGAGCGTGGCCAGCGGCACGGCTGCGGCAGCGTTCGGTATCGGTGCCGAAGCCACCGGTGGTTACAGCACCGCCATCGGCGGCTACGCACAGGCCTCGGCCTTCAATGCCACCGCCTTCGGCAACTTCGCCAACGCCTCGGGTTCCAACAGCGTGGCCCTGGGCGGTGATTCGCAAGCGTCCGGCGCCTACAGCACCGCCACCGGCCAGGGCAGCCTGGCCACCGGCACCAACAGCGTCGCCGTCGGCGGCTCGCTGTTCGGCGTGCTGGCTACCGAAGCCTCGGGCAACTACTCCACGGCGGTGGGCGGTGGCGCTTGGTCGGGGGGCATCAACAGCACCGCGCTGGGCAATGCAGCGGAATCGCGCGCGGCCAACAGCGTGGCGCTCGGTGCGGATTCGATTGCGGACCGCGACAACACCGTATCGGTGGGCGGCGGCGGCAACACCCGCCAGATCACCAACGTGGCCGATGGCACGCAGGGCAACGATGCGGTCAACAAGAACCAGCTCGATGCCGTAGCCGCCGCTGCGGAGAAGACCAGCAGGCAGTTCCAGGCCAGTGGCAATGCCGATGGTGAAACCGGCGCGCTGGTGGAGGGTGACAATGCGCTGGCGGCCGGCGATGCGGCCAACGCGATCGGCAACGGTGCCACTGCGCTCGGCAGTGGTGCCAATGCGCTGGCCGCCAACGCCACCGCCGTCGGCATCGATGCGCTGGCGACCGGCACCAACGCGGCGGCACTGGGCAGCACCGCACAGGCCACCGGCGAGGACAGCCTGGCCCTGGGCAGCGGTGCCAGCGCCAGCGAAGTGGGGACAAGCGCGGCGGGCGCGCGTGCACAGGCAAGCGGTGTCTACAGCACCGCCAACGGTACCGAATCCAACGCCAGTGGCGCACAGTCCCTTGCCAGCGGCTTCCGCAGCGCGGCCTCCGCCGATGGCACCACAGCGGTGGGTGGCTATGCCGAAGCAACCGGTCGCCTTGGCACCGCACTCGGCTACGGCTCGGCTGCCAGCGGTGCCAACACCACGGCGGTGGGCTTCGGGGCCGCGGCGGCGGGCACCGGCGCGGTTGCGGTGGGTCAGTCGAGTGAAGCCAGCGGTGCGGAAAGCGTGGCGATCGGCGGCAGCACCTTCTTCGGCCTGATTCCGTCGCGCGCCAGTGGCACCGGTGCGGCAGCATTCGGTGCCGGTGCATGGGCCACCGAGGATTACGCTACCGCCATCGGCTGGAATGCCTGGTCGGCAGGCAGCAACGCCACGGCGCTCGGTGCCAATGCCACCGCCAATGGCAGCAACAGCGTTGCGATCGGTGCCGGTTCCAAGGCTGACCGCGACAACACGGTGGCCGTTGGCAAGGCCGGCAGCGAACGCCAGGTCACCCACGTTGCAGCCGGTACCGAAGCCACCGATGCGGTGAACAAGGGCCAGCTCGACGCCGTTGCCAGTGTCGCCGACAAGACCAGCCGGCAGTTTCAGGCCAGCGGCAATGCCGATGGCGAGGCCGGTGCACTGGTCGATGGTGAAAATGCGCTGGCGGCCGGCAATGCGGCCAATGCGATCGGCAACGGCGCGACCGCGCTGGGCAGCGGCGCCAACGCCATGGCCACCAACGCCACGGCGGTTGGCTTCGATGCACTGGCCACCGGCAACAACGCTGCCGCACTGGGCAATGCTGCGCAGGCCAGTGGAGTCGACAGCGTTGCGCTGGGCAGCGGCGCCAGCGCCAGTGAAACCGGCGCCAGCGCCACTGGCGCCGGGGCCCAGGCCAAGGGCCCCTACAGCACGGCCAACGGTGCGCAGGCCACGGCTACCGGCACGCAGTCGCAGGCCAATGGTTTCCGCGCCAGTGCCTCGGCCGATGGCGCTTCGGCGCTGGGCAGCTATGCCGAAGCCAGCGGCCGCCTGGGTACTGCGGTCGGTTACGGCAGCAAGGCCACCGGTTTGAATGCCACGGCGGTGGGTGTCAGTGCCAACGCTTCGGCTGCCGGCAGTGTCGCACTGGGTGGAGGCTCGGTGGCCGATCGTGCCAATACCGTGTCCGTCGGCAATGCCGTCAACAACCGGCAGGTCACCAATGTCGCCAACGGTACCGAAATCAATGACGCAGTGAATCGCGGGCAGCTGGACGCCGTTGCGTTCACCGCCAACACCACCAACCGATATTTCCGCGCCAATGGCACGGGAACCGCGAACGCCATCGGTACCGATTCGGTAGCGATGGGCTCGGTGGCCAATGCGGCGGGCGCACGCAGCATCGCGCTGGGTGCCAATGCCACGGTGTCTGCCTCCGGCGCACTGGCCGTTGGCGCCGGTGCGGGTGCGGTCGGCGTCAACTCGGTTGCAATCGGTGCTGGAGCGCGTGCGCTGGATGCCAATGTTGTGTCGGTGGGCAGTGGCAACCCCACCGATGGCCCGGCCACCCGCCGCATCGTCAACGTGGCTGATGGCCGCATCGCTGCCGGCAGCAGTGACGCGGTGACCGGTTCCCAGCTCAATGTCACCAACCAGCGCGTGGGCGCGGTGGAAACTCGCGTGGGCGATTTTGATTCGCGCATCGCCACGGTGGAGACCACGGCGGCCAGTGCGGTCGGCTACGACGACGCCAGTCGTGACCGCCTGACCCTGTCCGGCTTCCAGGGCACCACCATCGACAATGTCGGTGCCGGCAGCATCGCCGCCGGCAGCCGCCAGGCGATCAATGGCGGCCAGCTGTTCCAGTCGCTCAGCGATGCCGCCAGCTTCCTCGGCGGCGGTGCCAGCGTCGGCATGCAGGGCGTATTCGTGGCACCGAACTATGTGATCCAGGGCGCCACCTACAGCAACGTCGGCGATGCATTGGGTGCGCTGGACCGCAAGGTCAGTGAGATTGATCGCCGTACTGCAGGTGGCACGCGTGCAGGTGCTGCCAGCCTGCGCGCAATGAGTGCCTCCCTGGATGAAAGCGCACTGGCCAGCGTTGCCGAAGCACCGGCGGCGGCCGACGCAGCACCGGCCAGCAGCGCACGCGTGCAGGGCACGCCGACCGCTGCGGCGGCGGGCGCGGGCATCCCGGTGGGCACCCCGGCATCGGGCCTCAACGCGGTTGCCATGGGCGACGGCGCAGTGGCCAGCGGCGCCTCGTCCACCGCCATCGGCCAGGGTGCCAATGCAACCGCTGCGAACGCGGTGGCGCTGGGCCAGGGCTCGGTCGCTGATCGTGCCAACACGGTCTCGGTGGGCAGCGAAGGCAACGAACGCCAGGTCACCAACGTTGCGGCCGGTACCACCGCCACCGATGCGGTCAACAAGGGCCAGCTCGATCGTGGCATGGCCACCGCCAACAGCTACACCGACAGCCGCGTGCAGGCCGTCGCCGACAGCTTCGATGTGTTCAAGGGCGAGATCGACGGGCGCCTGCGGCACATGGATCGCCGCATCGACCGCCAGGGCGCGATGAGCGCGGCGATGCTCAACATGGCCACCAGTGCTGCCGGCATCCGTACCCAGAACCGGGTCGGCGTCGGCATCGGCTTCCAGGGCGGCGAATCGGCACTGTCGCTGGGTTACCAGCGTGCGATCAGCGATCGCGCCACGGTGACGTTCGGCGGCGCCTTCAGCAGCGACGACAGCTCGGTCGGCGTCGGTGCCGGCTTCGGCTGGTAAGCCACTCCATCGCGCCGGCGGCCACCCACGCCGGCGCAGCACCTGCAACGAGGGCCTGGGGGGAGGTCACGGCAATCCCGGCTGGGCCGGCCGGGAGTCGTCAAGGAATGATGGCCGCAGTGTTGGTTCGATCCATGACCCAGAAGAGGAATTCGACGTGATCAAGAAGCAGAACCTTCGCATCAATGTGTTGGCAGCCGCCGTGCTGTCGCTGACCGGTGTTGGCCTGGCACAGGCCGCCGACCTGAAAGCAAATGCGCCGTTGTCCGGCCCGAAGACGCAGCAGGTTGATGGCATCATCGTGAAGTACCGGGCTGGCAGCGCCGCAGCTGCCGATGCGAACGCCAAGCTGGCCGTGGTCAACTCGGCCATCGCCCGCGCCGTGCCGGCAGGTACCAACGCGGCTGCGCGCAGTGCCGCGCTGCGCCCGCAGGTGGCCCGCAAGCTGGGCATCGGTGCCGATCTGATCCGCCTGCAGGGAGGGATCGCGCGCGCCGAACTGGACAAGGTGCTGGGCGAACTGAAGGCTGACCCGACCGTCGAATATGCGGTGGCCGACGCCATCATGTATCCGATCGATGCCGCGTCGTCGTCGCGTGCGGATGCCGTCGCGAAGTCCGATGCGTCGCCCAGCTTCGTGCCCAACGATCCGTACTACCAGAGCCACAACTGGCACTTCCACAACCCGGTCGGTGGCGTGAACGCACCGGCCGCATGGGACGTCTCGCAGGGCGAGGGCATCGTGGTGGCCGTGCTCGATACCGGCATCCTGCCCGAGCACCCGGATTTCGCCGCCGGCACCCTGCTGGAGGGCTACGACTTCATCAGCCAGGCCAGCCGCTCGCGTCGTGCCGCCGATGGCCGCGTGCCGGGTGCACTCGACTACGGTGACTGGATGCCCACCGCCAATGCCTGCTACGACGGTTCGCCGGTACGCGACAGCAGCTGGCACGGTACCCATGTGACCGGCACCATCGCCGAGGCCACCAACAACGGCCTGCATACCGCCGGCCTGGCCTACAAGGCCAAGGTGTTGCCGGTGCGCGTGCTCGGCTACTGCGGTGGCACCCTGTCGGACATCACCGACGCCATCACCTGGGCCTCGGGCGGTACCGTGGCCGGCATCCCTGCCAACCAGAATCCGGCCGAGATCATCAACATGAGCCTGGGCGGCTCCGGCAGCTGCGATCCGGCCTACCAGGCGGCCATCACCGGTGCCACCAACCGCGGTACCCTGGTGGTGGTGGCAGCCGGCAACGACTCGATGAATGTCGCCAACGCCCGCCCGGCCAACTGCGATGGCGTGGTCTCGGTCGGCGCGACCGGCATCACCGGCGCCATGGCCTACTACTCCAACTTCGGTACCCGCATCGATCTGTCCGGCCCGGGCGGTGGCGTCACCGACGGCAATCCGAACGGCTATGTATGGCAGGCGGTGTCCAGCAGCAAGACGTCGCCGCCGGCAGCCGGTTCCACCGAGGGTTACACCCTTGGCGGCAAGGCCGGCACGTCGATGGCGGCACCGCATGTGGCTGCCGTCGCCGCGCTGGTGCAGAGCGCGCTGATCGCCGCCAACCGCGACCCGCTCGCGCCGGCGGGCATGCGTACCCTGCTGAAGGAAACGGCACGTCCGTTCCCGGTCAGCATCCCGTCCGCCACCCCGATCGGTACCGGCATCGTCGATGCCAAGGCCGCGCTGGACAAGGCCCTGGAAGAGCCGTGCACCGAGAGCTGCGGGCCGGTGGCCAAGCCGCTGACCAACAAGGTGGCCATCGGCGGGTTGAGTGGTGCCGCCGGCAGCAGCGTGCTTTACAGCTTCGAAGCTGCGGCAGGCAAGCAGCTCAGCGTCATCACCTATGGTGGCACCGGCAACGTGTCGGTCTACCTGGCCAAGGGCCGCGAGCCGAGTGCCACCGACAACGATGCGCGCTCGACCCGTCCGGGCACCTCGGAAACGGTGCGGGTGACGGCACCGACTGCCGGCACCTACTACATCAAGGTGGTGGGCGAGGCGGCTTACAGCGGTGTGAGCATTCTCGCCACGCAGTAAGCGCGCAGTGCGGTAGTTGAATGGCCGAAGCCCGTCACCCGCATGTGACGGGCTTCGTCTTTTTACGAAAGCGGGCGGCGGGGCGACGGAAATCACGACGTAACTGCTAAAGTCGAGCCGATTGACAGGAGAGTCACGTGAACGCCCTTGCTGCAACCGCTGCCGACGACGCTGAAGGCCGCATCCTGGATGCGTTGTTGGTGCGTGGCCGCCTCAAGGAGAGCGATCTTGCACGGGCACGGCCGCTGCACGCGGAGGCCGGCGGCAGCCTGCTTGGCCTGCTGGTGCGGCTGGGGCTGGTGTCCGAACGTGACCAGGCGCAGGCCAGCGCCGAGGTGCTGGGCCTGCCGCTGCTGGATGGCAAGCAGCTGCCGGATTCACCGCCCCAGGGTCTGGCCGAGGGCCTGCCGCTGTCCCTGCGTTTCCTCAAACAGTTCCATGTATGCCCGCTGGCGCTGGATGAACAGGGTGTACGGCTGTGGCTGGCCGATGCCCACGATCCCTATCCGCAGCAGGCTGTGCAGCTGGCACTTGGCGTACCGGTGACCCCGGTGCTGGGCATGCGTGCGGAGATCGATGATCTGGTCGAGCGCTGGTTCGGCCAGGGCCGCAGCGCGATGGGCGCGATTGTTGAAACCGCAGACGGCGAGGGCGGCGCGGTCGACGATATCGAGCACCTGCGCGACCTGGCCTCGGAAGCGCCGGTGATCCGCCTGGTCAACCTGGTGATCCAGCGTGCGGTGGAACTGCGCGCTTCGGACATCCACGTCGAGCCGTTCGAAAGCCGGCTGAAGGTGCGTTACCGCGTCGACGGCGTGCTGGTGGAAGGCGAAAGCCCGCCGGCCAACCTCACCGCAGCGGTGATCAGCCGCATCAAGATCATGGCCCGCCTCAACATCGCCGAGCGCCGCCTGCCGCAGGATGGCCGCATCATGCTGCGCGTGCAGGGCAAGGAGCTGGACCTGCGCGTGAGCACGGTGCCGACCGCGCACGGCGAGAGCGTGGTGATGCGCCTGCTCGACCGCGAAACGGTGGTGTTCGATTTCCATCGTCTCGGCTTTACCGATGCGTTCCTGCCGCAGTTCCGCAAAGTGCTGGAACAACCGCACGGCATCCTGCTGGTCACAGGCCCGACCGGTTCGGGCAAGACCACCACGCTGTACACCGCGCTGAGCCAGCTCAACACCGCCGACGTCAAGATCATCACGGTGGAAGATCCGGTCGAGTACCAGATCGAGGGCATCAACCAGATCCAGGCCAAGCCGCAGATCGGCCTGGACTTCGCCAACGCACTGCGCAGCATCGTGCGCCAGGACCCGGACATCATCATGATCGGCGAAATGCGCGACCTTGAAACCGCGCGCATCGCGATCCAGTCGGCGCTGACCGGCCACCTGGTGCTGTCCACCCTGCACACCAACAATGCGGCCGGCGGCATCACCCGCCTGCTCGACATGGGCGTGGAGGACTATCTACTCACGTCCACCATCAACGGCATCCTGGCCCAGCGCCTGGTGCGTCGGCTGGAGCCGACCCACGCCGAGCGCTATGAAGCCTCGCCGGAGGAGATCGAGCGTTTCGAGCTGCGCCGCCTGCAGCCGGAAGGGCCGATCCATCTATACCGCCCGAAGCCTTCGGCACTGGCGCCGACTGGTTACCTGGGCCGCACCACCATCATGGAATTCCTGGTGATGAACGACGCGCTGCGGCGTGCGGTGATGCGCCGCGATGGCATGGGCGAGATCGAACGCATCGCCCGTGAAGCCGGCATGCGCACCATGTACGAGGATGGCCTGGCCAAAGCACTCAGCGGCCAGACCACCATCGAGGAAGTGCTGCGCGTGACCGAGGAAAGCTGATGCGCGCAGGACGCCGGGGCTGACATGCCGAACTACCGCTACAAAGCGCTCAATTCGCACGGCGAGATATTCGACGGGCAGATGGAAGCCGCCAGCGAGGCCGAACTGGTCGCGCGCCTGCAGGATCAGGGCCATCTGCCGATGGAGACCCAGCTGGCCGATGGCGGCGTGGTCGGCGGCAGCAGCTGGCGCACGCTGCTGCGCCAGCGCCCGTTGCAGGGCGCGGCGCTGCTGCAGTTCACCCAGCAGCTGGCGACCCTGCTTGGTGCCGGCCAGCCGCTGGACCGTGCACTGTCGATCCTGCTCGGGCTTCCGGAAGACGAACGCTCGCGGCGTGCGATCACCGACATCCGCGACGTGGTGCGCGGCGGTGCGCCGCTGTCGACCGCGCTGGAGCGCCAGCACGGCCTGTTCTCGCGCCTGTACGTGAACATGGTGCGTGCCGGCGAGGCGGGTGGCAGCCTGCACGAGACCCTGCAGCGGCTGGCAGACTACCTCGAACGCAGCCGCGCGCTGCAGGGCAAGGTGATCAACGCACTGGTCTATCCGGCCATCCTGCTGGTGGTGGTGGGCGGTGCGCTGCTGTTCCTGCTCGGTTACGTGGTGCCACAGTTCGCGCAGATGTACGAAAGCCTGGACGTGGCGCTGCCGTGGTTCACCAATGCAGTACTGCAGCTGGGCCTGTTCGTGCGCGACTGGTGGGTGCTGCTGCTGGTGGTGCCCGCACTGCTGGCATTGTTCTTCGAACGCAAGGTACGGCAACCGGCGTTCCGGCTGGCGCTGGATGGATGGCTGCTGCAGCGTCGCGGCATCGGCCGCCTGCTGGCCGAACTGGAAACCGCGCGGCTGGCGCGCACGCTGGGCACCCTGCTGCGCAATGGCGTGCCGCTGCTCGGGGCGCTGGGCATCGCACGCAACGTGCTGGGCAACCGCGCGCTGGCCGCTGATGTGGAAGCGGCCGCCGACGAAGTGAAGAACGGTGCCGGCCTGTCGCTGGCACTGTCGCGCGGCAAGCGTTTCCCACGCCTGGCCCTGCAGATGATCCAGGTCGGCGAGGAATCCGGTGCCCTCGATACCATGCTGCTGAAAGCTGCCGACACGTTTGAACAGGACAGCGCCCGTCGCATCGACCGCCTGTTGGCCGCGATGGTGCCGGCGATCACCCTGGTGCTGGCCTCGGTGGTCGGTGCGGTGATCGTCGCCGTGCTGGTGCCGTTGTACGACCTGACCAATGCCATCGGCTGATGATGGCTCCCTACGCAACCCCCGACACTCCGCAACTGAAAGGACCGACCATGATTGCTTCCCGTCGACCGATCCGCCTTTCCTTCACTGCCGCGCGCAACCAGTCGGGCATGAGCCTGCTGGAAATCATCATCGTCATCGTGCTGATCGGCGCGGTGCTGACCCTGGTCGCCAGCCGCGTGCTGGGCGGTGCCGACCGTGGCAAGGCGAACATCGCCAAGGCCCAGGTGCAGACCGTTGCCTCCAAGGTCGACAACTACCAGATCGATACCGGCAAGCTGCCTGGCTCGCTCAACGATCTGGTGACCGCACCGGCAGGTGTCGGCGGCTGGCTGGGCCCGTACGCCAAGCCGGCCGACCTGAATGACCCGTGGGGCCACGCGCTGGAGTACCGCGCGCCGGGCGAAGGCCAGCCGTATGAACTGATCAGCCTGGGCAAGGACGGCAAGGCCGGCGGCAGCAGCGTCGACGCTGACATCCGCTACCAGCCGTAACCGGGCATGACGCATTTCCTGCCGCGCCGGCTGCCTCGCCCGCGCCTGCACGGCAGGCGCGCAGCGGGCCTGTCGCTGCTGGAAATGCTGCTGGTGATCGCGCTGATCGCCGCGATCGGCCTGATCACCGCCGCGGGTCTGTCGCGCGGCTTTGCCGGCATGCAGCTGCGCAGCGCCGGCAAGGACATCGCAAACCAGCTGCGCATGGTGCGCGCCCAGGCCATCGCGCGCGGTGAGCCGCAGCGCTTCGTGATCGAACCGGCGCGTCGCCGTTGGCAGGGGGCCAACCAGAGGCAGGGCGATGTGCCGACGCAGCTGCAGGTGCAGTTCGAAGGTGCCGCGCAGCTGGCCACCGCGCCGGGGCAGGGCGTGATCGAGTTCCATCCCGATGGTGGCTCCAGTGGTGGCCGCATCCGCCTGCAACGTGAGGGCGCCGAATGGCGCATCGATGTCGGCTGGCTGACCGGCGAGGTCCGCTCCGGCCCGTGGCAGGCGCCATGAAGCGGCAGGCGCGTGGTTTTACGTTGCTGGAAGTGATCATCGCCTTCGCCTTGCTGGGCCTGGCGCTGACGCTGCTTCTGGGCAGCCTGTCAGGTGGCGCGAAACAGGTCCGAGAGGCCGAGCTGCGCACGCGTGCGGTGCTGCATGCGCAATCGCTGCTGGCCGAAGCCGGTGTCGCCGCGCCCTTGCAGGTGGGCAGCCAGCAGGGCGACTGGGAACAGGGCCGATACCATTGGGAGCTGCAGGTACAGCCATGGGTCGAGCCGCGTGCCGCCAACGCGGTACAGGCACAGGCGCAATCGCCGGGGGTTCCCTGGCTGGCCGAGCTGCAGCTTCAGGTACGCTGGGGCGAAGGCGAACGCGAACAACTGCGCTGGCGCAGCCTGCGCCTGCTGCCGCCGGACCTGGAGAGCGCGCGATGAAGCGACGCGCCGCAGGATTTACCCTGGTGGAAGTGATGTTGGCCACGGTGCTGTTGGCCGGTGGCCTGGCGTTGGCCTTTGCCAGCGTGCGCTCGGCGATGGCGGTGAGCCAGCGTGGCGAGCAGATTGCCGCCGAGAGCGAACGCATGCGTGCGGTCGAGGCTCTGCTGCGGCGGCAGCTGGCCGGTGCGCTGCGCACGCCGCTGGAAGTGCCCGATCCCACCCGCGAACCGATCTTCTTCCAGGGCGAAGAGCAACGCATGCTGTTCGCGGCCGATCTACCGGGCTATCTGGGCCGTGGCGGTGCCTACCTGCACGCACTGCAGGTGGATGGCCGCAGCGGCCAGCAACGCCTCCTGCTCGACCTGGTGCTGCTGCAGGAGGGCGAGCGCATCGCCGAAACTCCGCCGCGCCCACCGGAGGTGCTGGTGGAGAACCTCAAGTCGGTGCAACTACGCTATCGCGGCATCGATGCCAGCACCGGGCAGGTGACTGATTGGACGCCGCGCTGGGATGACACCCGGCGCCTGCCGATGCTGGTGGAGATCCAGATCGTGCCCGCCAAGGGCGCTCCCTGGCCTGCACTGGTCGTCGCTCCGCGCGCGGGCGGCAGTGGAGGAGCGCGATGAGCCGGGCGCACGGCGCGGCGCTGGTACTGGTCCTGTGGCTGATCGCCCTGATGACGGCGTTGGTGGGCGCGTTCGCGTTGAGCGCGCGGGTCGAGCACCTGCAGCAGCGGGTGCTGGATGATGATGCGCGTGGCCAGGAGCGTGCACGGGCGGGACTTGAGTACGCGCTGACGCGCCTGTCCGCCGATCCGCAGCGGGCGCCCTGGCGCGCCGATGGCCGTGTCTATCGTTGGCAGTTCGATGACGCCAGCATCGAGATCAAGGTGCTGGACGAGAACGGCAAGATCAACCTGAACCTGGCAGACGTGGCCCTGCTGAGCGCCTTCCTCAAGGCGCTGGGTGAAGACGAAGCGCAGGCCCGCCAGCTGGCCGGCGCGATCGTCGACTGGCGCGACGAAGACAGCCTGCTGCAGCCCGGCGGCGGTGCCGAAGCGCCCGACTATGCCGCAGCAGGCCTGCCCTATGGCCCCCGCAACAAGCGTTTCGAGACGCTGGGCGAGCTGCAGCGGGTACTCGGCATGCGCGGCCCGCTGTACCAGGCCATGCTGCCGCACCTGACCCTGTACAGCCGCCAGGCGCGCCCGGATCCCCACTTTGCCAGCGCGCCGGTGCTGACCGCACTGGGCCTGGATGCGGATACCGTGCTGGCGCAGCGCGCACAGCAGGAGCGTGACGCAGATACCGCTGGCGGTGCGACAACGCTTGCCAGCAGCAGCGGCACCTATAGTATCGAGTCTCGTGCAACCGACGGCAGTGGACGCCGGTCGGTGTTGCAGGCAGTGGTACGCAATGGCTCGGGCGGGGTTCCCGGGCGGTCCTACACAGTGCTTCGCTGGGAGCAGGGAATGACAGCAAGATGACGGCATGGCAGGACAGTGTGCGGCAGGTACAGGGCCGGATCGGCCCTGGCGCCGGCCGTTTCCTGCGCTGGTGGCGGCAATCGCTGCTGGCCTGGGTGCCGGCACGTTGGCAGTGGGCACTGGGCTGGGCACAGGCGCGCCTGCTGCTGCAGCGCGAAGGCGACCACCTTCAGGTCTGGCGTGAGGCGGGGGAGCGCCGCGAACCGGTCGTACGGCTGCCGTGGCCGCTGTCCCCGGCCGAACTGGATCGCGTGCTGGAAGCCCGCCTGCGCAGCTTGCCGCGGGTGTGGCTGCTGCCGGCAAGCGATGTGCTGCGCCGGCAGCTGCGCCTGCCGGCGGCGGCGGCTGACCGCCTGCGTGCGGTGGTCGGTTTCGAGATCGACCGGCAGACGCCTTTTGAATCCAGCCAGGTCAGCTATGACGTGCGTGAACGTGGCGCGGCGGGCGAGGGCCAGCTGCAGGTCGAACTGGTGGCCTGGCCGCTGCGGCAGCTCGAGGCCTGGCGCAGCAACGTGGGCCAATGGGCCGATGCACTGTCCGGCGTCGATGCCATTGATGCGCAGGGCAACATCCTGCAGGTGAACCTGCTGCCGCCCGCGCAGCGTCAGCTGCAGGCCGACCCGATGCGGCGCTGGAACCTTCTGCTGGCCGTGGCCGCGGTGGTGATGCTGGTGCTGTCTGGCCTGCAGGTGCTGGACAATCGCCGCGCGGCAGCCGACGAACTGCGTGCCCAGGTGGAGCGCAGCGCGCGCAGTGCGCGTGGCGTGGCCAGCGAACGTGCCCAGCTGCAGGCGCTGATCGACGGTGCCGCGTTCCTCGAAAAGCAGCGCGGCCAGCGCGCGGGTACGGTGGAGATCTGGAACGAACTGACCCGGCGCCTGCCGGAGGGAACGTACCTGGAAAAACTGGCCATCGAGAACAACAACCTGCAGCTGATCGGCCTGAGCCGCGAGGCCTCGCAGCTGGTGCAGCTGCTGCAGGATGCGCCGCAGTGGCGCAAGGTCAACCTGACCGGCGTACTGCAGGCCGATGGCGCCGCCAGTGGCCGCGACCGCTTCACCATGACCGCTGAACTGCAGCCGTTGCCGGCGGCAGCCCCGAACCGGGAGGCGGCCGATGCCGATGCCAAGCGCACGCCGTGACCGCTGGCTGGCACTGGCACTGTTGCTGGCAGTGCTGGGCCTGGCCTACCTGCTGCTGGTGCACCCCTGGTTCACCCAGCCGCTGCGCGAAATCGATGCTGATGTCGCCGCCCTGCGCGAGCGCGAGCAGCGCGTGCAGGCGCAGCTGCAGCAGCAGCCGCAGATCGAACAGCGCCTGCGTGCCACCCGCGAGGCACTGCAGCAGCGGCCGGGCTTCCTGCGCGAGGCCACCGCCGAGGCTGCAGCCGCTGCGCTCGGCGCGAAGCTGCAGGATGCGGTGGCGATGGCCAGCCCGGGCAACCGCAGCTGCACCATCAGCAACCGCACGCCGCTCACCGACAACCGCCGCGACGCCGAGTTCGTGCGCGTCGCCATGCAGGTGCGCCTGCGCTGTGGCGTGGCCGAACTGGCCACGGTGCTGCACAGCCTGGAGACCGGCAGCCCGCGCCTGTTCGTCGACAACCTCAACCTGATCGCGCAGCGCTTCCAGCAGTCGCCGAATGAATCCGGGCTCGGCCTGGATGTGTCATTCGAACTGGCTGGTTACCTGCTGCCCGGGGCTGCTGCCGATGGCAGTGCGCCGGCGCCTGCCGTCGCACCGGTATCCGCGCCGCAGCCGCCTTCAGCGGCACCCGCTCCCGCACCGGCGGCGCCGGTCGAGGGACAGGAGGTCGCTGATGAAACTTGAGCAGATCAGCCTGCGCACCGGTTTCCTGCTGGCCCTGGCCGGTTGGGCTGCGGCGGTCTGGCTGGCCACCGGCTTCGGTCTGGGCAGCCAGCTGCCAGGTGCGGATGGCGATGCCGATGCGGTGCCTTCGCTGCCGGTGCTGCCGCCGTTGGCCGCAGAACGCATGCCCAGCGCCGACAGCTACAGCGCGATCGGTGAGCGACCGCTGTTCGCCGAGGACCGCAGGCCGAAGCCCTACCTGCTCGGTGGCAGCGAGCCGGCCGCCAGCGCCGCGCTGCGCCTGACCGGCGTGCTGCTGACCGGTGACTTCGGCATGGCCACCTTCACCACCGAACAGAACCGTTCGCTGCGGCTGCGCCTCAACGGCGAAGCGGTGGACGGCTGGCAACTTGTGGGGCTCGCGCCGCGCCAGGCCACGGTGATCGGCCCAAGCGGCAGCCAGGTGCTGGAACTGGCCGTGTTCAATGGCCAGGGCGGCGAGCCGCCCACCGTACTGCGGGGTGCCAATGGCGCGCCGCCGGCGGGTGCGGTCGTTGTGCCGCCGCCGGCGGGCGCACCGCCGATGCCATCCCCACCTCCGGCTGCTGCAACCGCAACCGCGCAGCCGCAGCCCGCCAGCAGCGTGCCATCAGCCGCCGCCGCGGCGCCTCCTGCCAACACCAATGGCCCCAGCGAAGCGCAGATGCAGGCCATCCGCGAACGCATCCAGGCCCGTCGCCGCCAGCTGCAGCAACAACAGCAGCAACAACCGTCGCCGCCCCCGGGCGATGGCACCAACCGATAGAGTGAATGCATGAGCCTGCGTTTTCTTCCCTGGTCCTTTGCCCTCGCGCTGCTGGTCGGCTGCAGCACCGTGTCCGCGCCGCATGTGCAGCGCAAGGGCAATCTGTCGCCCACTGCCGAGGCCGGCCAGGCCGCTGATGTCGCAGCAGATGCTGCCCGAGACGCCCAGGGCGCTCCGCAGGCGGTGATCCGCCGTGGCACCGGCACCATGATCAACCGCGAAGCAGCACGTGCACCGGCACCGGCGCTGCATGGCGCCAGCACCGGTGAAGCAACCTTCAATTTCGAAGGCGAGTCGGTGCACGCGGTGGTCAAGGCCATCCTCGGTGACATGCTGGGCCAGAACTACGTGATCGCACCGGGCGTGCAGGGCACGGTCACCCTGGCCACGCCCAAGCCGGTGTCGCCGGCCCAGGCGTTGAACCTGCTGGAGATGGTGCTGGGCTGGAATAATGCCCGCATGGTCTACAGCGGTGGCCGCTACAACATCGTCGCTGCCGACCAGGCGCTGGCCGGTACGGTTGCGCCGAGCACGGCGCCTGCAGCCAGTGCGCGTGGCTTCGAGGTACGGGTGATCCCGCTGCAGTTCATCTCCGCCACCGAGATGAAGAAGGTGCTGGAGCCCTATGCGCGGCCCAATGCCATCGTCAGCGTCGACAGCGGCCGCAACGTGATCACCCTGGGCGGTACCCGCGCCGAGCTGGAAAACTACATGCGCACCGTCGAGATCTTCGACGTCGACTGGCTGTCGGGCATGTCGGTGGGCGTGTTCCCGATCCAGTCGGGCAAGGCCGAGCAGGTCGCTGCCGACCTGGAGAAGGTGTTCGGCGAGGAGAGCAAGACCCCCAGCGCCGGCATGTTCCGTTTCCTGCCGCTGGAAAACGCCAACGCCGTGCTGGTGATCACCCCGCAGGTACGTTACCTGGACCAGATCCAGCAGTGGCTGGACCGTATCGATACCGCCGGTGGCAGCGCCCGCCTGTTCTCCTACGAGCTGCGCTACATCAAGGCGCGCGACCTGGCCGAACGCCTCAGTGAAGCCTTCGCCAGCAGCGGCAACCGCGGCGGCTCCAGCCCGGCATCGCTGGCACCCGGCGCGATTCCATCGCAGCTGGGCAGCGACGGCGAGCGCGGCATGGACAGCAACAACAGCAGCAGTTTCGGTTCGACCCCGGGCAGTGGTTCCAGCGGTGCCGGCAACGGCAGCATGAACCTGCCGCAGCGCCAGTCCGGCAACGTCAGCGTCAGCCTGGAAGTGGAAGGCGATCGCGTGGGCGTGTCGGCGGTGGAGGAGACCAATACCCTGCTGGTGCGTTCGACCCCGCAGGCCTGGCGCTCGATCCGCGAGGTGATCGAGAAGCTGGACGTGATGCCGCTGCAGGTGCACATCGAAGCCCAGGTGGCCGAGGTGTCGCTGGATGGTGACCTGAAGTACGGCGTGAACTGGTTCTTCGACAATGCCGTGGCCGGGCGTGCACTGACGGGAGCATTGGGCGGCGTGACCCTGCCGGCAGCAGCGGGTGGCTCCTGGAGCAGCTTCGCCGGTGCCGCGACCGGTGGCGAAGGCCTGGGCTGGGCATTCACCGGGCACAATGGTGCGGCGGTGGTGAGCGCGCTGGACAAGGTCACCGATGTACGCCTGCTGCAGACCCCCTCGGTGTTCGTGCGCAACAACGCCGAGGCCACGCTCAACGTGGGCGACAAGGTGCCGATCAACACCACCACGGTCAACACCGGTATCGGCACCGGCACCTACAGTTCGGTGCAGTACATCGACACCGGCGTGATCCTGAAGGTGCGCCCGCGCGTAACCCGCGATGGCACGGTGTTCCTCGATATCGTGCAGGAAGTGAGCAGCGCCTCGAACGTGCCCGACAACTGCAATCCGACCGAGCGCAACTGCAACCCGCGGATTTCCACCAAGAAGCTGTCGACCGAAGCGGCGGTGCAGAGCGGCGACACCATCATGCTGGCCGGCCTGATCACCGATTCGGCCACCGATGGCAGCAGCGGCATTCCCGGCCTGAGCCGGATTCCGGTGGTCGGCGCGCTGTTCGGGCAGAAGAGCCGCACCAGCCGCCGTTCGGAGGTGATCGTGCTGCTGACCCCGAGCATCGTGCGCAACGGGCAGGAAGCGCGGAATCTGACCGACGAGTACAGCCAGCGCTTCCGTGCGATGGAGCCGCTGAACCAGCCGCGCGCAAAGAAGTAAGGGGTTTACGGCCGGGCTGCGCCCGGCACCCGCAGAGGCCAGAGCCGGAGCAAGAGCCAGAGCAACGGCAACAGCGGGTTTACTGAGGGGTGGCGGGGCACTGTGGGTTTGCGGGGACGCCGTAAATACGTCCATGTAGGCTTGGTCGCCGCATCCATGCGGCTCACACCCCGCAAAACCCACAATGCCCCGCCTTCGACAGTTTCCTGCTGCTGTTGGCAGGTGTCGACCTTGGTCGACACGATCCACGCCATGCGTGGATGACTCTCCATCGAAATCGAATATTTCGATATCTGTGAGATCTGAGCCGAGCATGGCTCGGCTCTACAGAAGTTAAGGCCGAGAGGTCGCGGAAAACTGTCGAAGGCGGGGTGAGTCCGGTTGTGGGGGCGTGAGCCGCATGGATGCGGCGACCGAGCTTACATGGGTGAGGGCGCTTTGCTTGCGAAGCACTGCTTCGCAAGCGCCCGAACGCACAGCCGCCAGCGGCTGGGCCGGGCCCCGGAAGGGGGACTTGCAGCGTCCCCCGCAACCGGACCCACCCCGCCATCCGCCAGGAACCCAGCTTTTGCTCCGGCTGTTGCTTCGGCTCTGGCTCTGGCCTCTGCCGGTGCCGGGTGCAACCCGGCCGATACCCTCCCAGTGCTAGGCTGTGGCTAACGACAACCACGGAGGCGGGATGGGGGCGATCGTGTTGTTGCCGCTGTGCGTGGACGATGCCGCGCTCGACCGCTGCCTGGCCGCACTGGATGCCGGCACCGCGCCGGGCACCGCGGTCTGGTTGGCCGACGATGCGCAGACCGGGCCGCGCGCGCAGGCGGTGGTGGAACATTGGTTGGCGCATACGCCACTGCAGGCCGAGTACACCCGCCGCGCGCGGCCGCTGGGCGAGGTGGCCCACCTGGACGAGATGTTGCGCGCCTGCGATGGCATGGACGTGGCGGTGCTGGCACCGGACAGCGTGCCCGCGCCGGGCTGGCTGCAGCAGCTGCAGGACACCTTCGCCCGCGATGCCGCCATCGCCACCGCAACCCCGTGGTGCAATGCCGGCGAAACCGCTGCGTGGCCACGGCTGGGCGAAATCAATCCCGAACCCCATGATCCGGCCCTGCTGGCGCATACCTGTGCCACATTGCCAACCCTGCACCCCGAGCTGCCGTCCGCAGTCACCCATGCGGTGCTGGTGCGGGGCAACGCGCGTCGACGTGCCGGCGGCCTGGACGTGGACAGCTATGCCGGCTGGAACGCGGCGCTGGTGGACCTGAGCCTGCGCATGGCCGGCCTGGGATGGCGCAATGTGCTGTGCGAGACCGCCTTCGTCAGCCGGGCAGGGGAGGCGATCAGCCGTGATGGCGATCTCGAGGCCCTGGCCGCGCGCTGGCCGGGCTGGGTGCCTAGGCTGGCCGACTTCCTCATGCACGATCCGCTGCATGGCCTGCGTGCCGACCTGCAGCAGCGCATGCGGCAGGCGATAATGCCGAAGGAACAGGGCGACCTGTTCGTCCCGTCCGCGCCGGAGCCACCCGTTTGAATGTTGCCATCGCCGCCATCGTCGTCACCTACCAGAGCGGCAGCACCATCGATGCCTGTCTCTCGCGCCTGCGCCAGGCGCGGGACGTGGCCGAAATCCGGGTGATCGACAACGGCTCGATGGATGGCACGCTGGATATCGTGCAGCGCCATGCCAGCCACGACCCGCGCGTGCGTTTTGTCGGCAATCCGGACAATCCCGGCTTTGCCGCCGCAAACAACCAGGGGGTGGCCGATTCGCACAGCCCGTGGCTGGCCTTCATCAACCCGGACCTTATGGTCGAGCCCGATACTCTGGCCGAGCTGCGCAGCCGTGCCGAACGGTTGGGGGATTGCCTGCTGGGTGTCGAACAGCTGGACGAGCATGGCCATGCGGACGAGGCCGTGCGCCGTCGTGATCCGGATTTCCTGTTGATGCTGCGTTCGCCCGGCAAAGGCTCGAAGCTGTCGGTCCCGCGCGATCCGCAGCAGGCGCTGCAGCGGGTGCCGGCGTTGTCTGGCGCGCTGCTGCTGATGCCACGTGCGCTGTTCGACCGCATCGGTGGCTGGGACGCCGGCTATCGCCTGCACGCCGAAGACCTGGACTTGTGCCGGCGCGCACGTGAGGCTGGCGCGGTGGTGGCGATCGCCAACGACCTGCAGGTCACCCATGTGCGCGGTGTCTCCAGCCGCTCACGGCCGTTCTTCGTCGAATGGCACAAGCACAAGGGCCTGTGGCGCTATTTCCGGAAGTTCGAGGCCAGTCAGCGTTCGCTGCCGGTGCGCGTGGCGGTGTGGGGCGCGATCTGGGCGCACGCCCTGATGCTGGTGCCGCGCCTGCTGCGCAGGTCGTTGTAGAACCGGAAGGGCATCCACGCATGGCGTGGATCTACCAATGCCGTTCCGCGGAGAGCCGAGCCCACGCTCGGCTGCATGGATAGGGTCATCCACGCATGGTGTGGATCCACTGGCCGCGCCCCCGGTTCACCCTGCTGGGCGCATAATCCGCCCCATGCCTATCATCCAGTCCCTGCTCGACACCGACCTGTACAAGTTCACCATGATGCAGGCGGTGCTCCACCAGCACCCCGGTGCCCAGGTGCAGTACCGGTTCAAGTGCCGCACGCCCGGCATCGACCTGGCCCATTACATCGACCAGATCGACGAAGAGATCGACCACCTGTGCAGCCTGCGTTTCAGCGACGCGGAGCTGGATTACATGCGTGGCCTGCGCTTCGTGAAGCCCGACTTCGCCGATTTCCTCGGCCTGTTCCACCTCGACCGCAAGTACATCCAGCTGCGCGCGTCGAAGGCCGTGCCCGGCGAGATCGAACTGGACATCACCGGCCCGTGGCTGCACACCATCCTGTTCGAAGTGCCGCTGCTGGCGATCATCAACGAAGTCTGGTTCCGCAACACCACCACCGCCGACTTCGCCGAAGGCGAGCGCCGCCTGCAGGCCAAGGCCGCGCTGCTGCGCGATACCCCCGGTTTCGAACAGTGCCGCATCGCCGACTACGGCAGCCGTCGCCGCTACTCGCGCGACTGGCACGCGCGCCTGCTGCCGCTGCTGCGCGATGCGCTCGGCCCGCAGCTGGTCGGCACCAGCAACGTGCACTTCGCCCGCCTGTATGGCATGACCCCGCACGGCACCATGGCCCATGAGTATCTGCAGGCCTTCCAGGCGCTGGGCCCACGCCTGCGTGACTCGCAGGTGGCGGCGCTGGAATCGTGGGCACGCGAGTATCGCGGCGACCTCGGCATCGCGCTGTCCGACGTGGTCGGCTTGGATGCGTTCCTGCGCGACTTCGATATGTACTTCTGCAAGCTGTTCGACGGTGTCCGCCACGATTCGGGCGATCCGTTCGACTGGGGCGACCGCATGCTGGCGCACTTCCAGCAGCGCCGCGTCGATCCGCGCAGCAAGGTGCTGGTGTTCAGCGATGGGCTCGACATCGCCAAGGTCATGCGCCTGTACGACTACTTCCGTGGTCGCTGCCAGGTCGCGTTCGGCGTCGGCACCCACCTGACCAATGATCTGGGTCCGACGCCGCTGAACATCGTGATCAAGATGGTCCGCTGCAACGGCCAGCCGGTGGCCAAGCTCAGCGATTCGCCGGGCAAGAGCATGTGCGACGACCCCGGCTACCTGGCCTACCTGCGCCAGGTCTTCGAGCTGCCGCCGGCGTAAACACGTCGGCTTACAGGTAGTCGACCACCACCAGGTAGGCACCCTGCAGCGGCTGCTGCTTCGAAGCCTGCACGCTGTAGCGCTCGGAGAAGGCGATATCGCCGGCGCGCATCGCGCTGGCCGACACCGACAGCTTCTGCCCCTGCCGCTTGCCGTCGCGCAGCGTCGCGGCCTGGCCATCGGCCAGCGCCGTCACGGCCACCGTCGAGCCCTTGGCCGACGGCGGGCAGGCCGCCAGGCTCAGCTCGCCCTGGGACAGGTTGGTCGTGCAGCCCGGCTCGGCGATACGGCCGCTGAAACGAATGCTGCCGCTGCTGGCCTGGGCCAGCGCACTGACGGACATCAGGGCCACGCACAGCAGAAGGGAGGTTCTCATGACACGTTCTCTGGTTCGGTGTGTCCTAGTTAGCGACAGGTTCGATCCGTCTTTAATAGGACGATTCCGAATCTGCTAGGGCCATCACCAACAAAGAGTGATGCGCATCAAATAAGGTGATTTCCACCTTAAAAAGGCCTGTTTCCGCGCATGCCGAACGCGCCGCCAGGTGCGTCATGCAGGGTCGTTTGTGGCCTGATCCGGCCACCGTCAAATTCCTTGCGCTCCCCCAACCATGATTTCGCCTAACACGTCACATTTGAGGCGTCAATGAATTGGCGTTCAGAAAAATAATGAGACTTTCATCACAGTTGTGCCTATACTTGCGTCACGGATTCAGGGGAAGGTATGTCCGAGTCCGGCCACAGGTGAGACGCAAGGATGGGTCTTGATAGCCCGGCAGTGCTCCTTGCTTCCTCCTCTACTTCTCATCTCTTCAGTAGGGTTAGGTAAAAGCGAATGCACAAGATCAACCTCATTGCCGCTCTGATGCTGGCCGCCGCTCCGCTGGCCGCCAACGCCGCCGACGGCACCATCACCTTCAACGGCAAGGTGACCGACAAGACCTGCACCATCTCGACCCCGGGCGGCAAGGACTTCGCCGTCAACCTGCCGACCGTGTCCAAGAACACCCTGGCCACCGCCGGTGCCGTCGCCGGTCGTACCCCGTTCGCCATCAACCTGACCAAGTGCAGCGCCGGCAACGTCGCGACCTACTTCGAGCCGGGTTCGACCGTTGACTTCAACACCGGCCGCCTGCTGAACCAGGCCTCGGCCAACGCTGCCACCAACGTGCAGCTGCAGCTGCTGGGCTCGAACAACCAGGTCCTGCCGATCAAGGCTGCCGGCGCTGGCCTGGCCCAGACCAACTCGCAGTGGGTCACCGTCGGCACCGACGGCTCGGCCGACCTGAACTACTACGCTGAGTACTACGCCACTGCCGCCGCCACCCCGGGCGACGTCACCAGCAGCGTCAAGTACACGATCATCTACAACTGATCGTAGCCGTACCCGCACTGGCCGGCGTACGCGCCGGCCCGTGCATCGCGGCCCCTGGCCACATACCTCGAGCGTAGTACTTCCGATGAAAGCATTCTTTCCCCGGGCGCTGCTGCTGGCAGCGTTCACGCTGCCCTTCTGCCAGAACGCTCTGGCCGGCGTGGTGGTCAATGGCACGCGAGTGATCTATCCGGCGCAGGCGCGCGAAGTCACCGTGCAGGTCGACAACGTGGGCGATTCGCCGGCGCTGGTGCAGGCCTGGATCGACAGCGGCGACGCCAACCAGACCGCCGATACCAGCGATGCCCCGTTCGTACTGACGCCGCCGATCGCGCGCGTCGAGCCGGGCCGCAGCCAGGCGCTGCGACTGATCTTCTCCGGCGCGCAGTTGCCGACCGACCGCGAGTCGGTGTTCTGGCTCAACGTGCTGGATGTGCCGCCGTCCCCGGACAACGCTGACAGCGGCGAACAGAATTACCTGCAGGTCGCGTTTCGTTCGCGCCTGAAACTTTTCTACCGGCCGCAGGGCCTGAAGGGCGTCGCCAACGATGCACCGGCAGCGCTGCGCTGGACCCGCAATGGCGACCGCCTGCGGGTGGAAAACCCGAGCCCCTTCCACGTCACTCTGGCCGAAGTACATGCCGTGAGCGGCAGCAGTGAAAAGGCCGTCGAGGACAAGGGCGCGATGGTCGCGCCGAAGCAGAGCCTGGAGTTCGCCGCACCGGCGGGCACCGACCAGGTCCGCTTCATCACCATCAACGACTACGGCGGCCGGGTGGAACACACCATCCGCCTCGGCAGCACCGGGGGCTGAACGCGCCGCGCCGGCCCCTGGCCTGCGCATCCCGCCACCGCCGCTGTGCGGCGAATTGAAGGAATGTCAGTGTGATCGGAAACAGATTGACATTGTCGATCCATCAGGCGCTTTGCCTGTTGGTTGCTGGCGTGGCCTGCCCAGGATGGGCGCTGGCTGCCCCGGCCAATCTCGGCGAACAGGCGCTCATGGCGCAGAGTGGTGCGGCCAATGCGCGTGCACCCGAATCGGCGCAGTTCAACTCCAGCTTCCTGTCTGGCCAGGCCAAGCAGGTGGACCTGGCGGCCTTCAGCAACGGCAACCCGATGGTGGCCGGCAACTATCGTGTCGACGTGTACGTCAACGGTGCCTGGCAGGGCCGTCGCGATCTGCAGTTCAAGGCCGATGCGCAGGGCCGTGTCGACGCCTGCCTGCCGCTGCCGATGCTGGAAGAAATGGGCGTGGACAGCGAGGCCGTGCTGCTGCAGCAGGATCCGTCCGTGCCCACCGACAAGACCAGCTGCGTGCCGGTCCAGCAGCGCATGGCCAACGCCTATGGTGTCTATGACAGCGGCAACCTGCGCTACGACCTGAGCATCCCGCAGGTGTTCCTGCGCCGCGAGGCGCGTGGCTACGTCAACCCGGCGCTGTGGGACCGTGGCATCAACGCCGGTTTCGTCGGTTACAGCTTCAATGCCATCGACAGCGACAGCCGCGTCGAAGGTGGCCAGCGCAACCGCAGTGCCTACCTCGGCCTCAACGCTGGCATGAACCTGGGTGGCTGGCAGTTCCGCCACGATTCGAACCTGACCTGGTCCGAGGGCGACGGCCGCCATTGGCAGAGCATCGCCACCTATGCGCAGCGCGGCATTCCGCAGGTGCGCGGCATGCTCACCATCGGTGAGGCCTACACCACCGGTGAACTGTTCGATTCGATCGGTTACCGCGGTGCCAGTCTGGCCAGCGACGACCGCATGCTGCCCGATTCGCTGCGCGGTTACGCGCCGGTCGTGCGCGGCATCGCCGAGACCAACGCGCGCATCGAAGTGCGCCAGAACGAGCAGCTGATCTACTCCTCCACCGTGTCGCCGGGCAGCTTCGTCATCGACGACCTGTACCCGACCGGCTACGGCGGCGATCTGGAAGTGAGCGTGATCGAGGCCGATGGCCGCCGCCGCGAATTCAAGGTGCCGTTCGGTTCGGTGCCGCAGATGCTGCGGGAAGGCGTGTCGCGTTACTCGCTGACGGCCGGCCAGGTGCGCAACAAGCTGCTGGCCGATGAGCCGTGGCTGGTGCAGGGCACCTACCAGCGCGGTATCGGCAACCAGCTGACCCTGTACGGTGGCAGTGCACTGAGCGATGGCTACCTGTCGCTGCTGTACGGCGTCGGCCTGTCCACGCCGGTCGGCGCATTCGCTGCCGACGTCACCCATGCGCGTACCTCGTTCGATCACTACGGCAACCACACCGGTGCCAGCGTGCGCTTGAGCTACAGCAACATGATCGGCGAGACCGGGACCAACCTGACCCTGGCCGCCTACCGCTATTCGACCGAAGGCTTCTACAGCCTGCAGGACGCGCTGTACGGCCGTGATTCGGACAAGCGCGGCATCGATCCGACCACCCGTGGCCGCCAGCGCAGCCAGTTCCAGGTAACGCTGAACCAGCCGCTGGGCCGTCGCGGCGGCGCGCTGTACGTGACCGGTTCGGTGCGTGACTTCTACGACCGTTCCGGCACCTCCAAGCAGTACCAGGTGGGCTACAACAATGCCTGGCGCTCGGTGAACTACGGCTTCTCGGCGCTGCGCACCGAAGAGGGCGTGCTGGGCCGTTCCGACACCCAGTACCTGTTGTCGATGAGCGTGCCGCTGGGTCGTGGTTCCCACCCGGTGTCGTTCAGCGCCGATCTCGGCGTGCGCGACCGCGGTGGCTACGACAACAGCCGCGTCGGCATCACCGGTTCGGCCGGTGTCGACAACAACTTCAGCTACGGCGTGGCGCTGTCCGATTCCCGCGAAGGTGGAACCACCGCGGTCGGCAACGCCGAGTACCGCAGCCGCTACTCCGCGTTGAACGCGACCTACAGCCACTCGCGCGATTTCCGCCAGGCTTCGGTCGGTGCCAACGGCAGCGTGGTCGTGCATCCGGGCGGCTTCACCTTCACCCCGCAGCGTGGCGACACCATGGTGCTGGTGGAAGCGCCGGGCGCACGCGATGCGATCGTCAGCAACGCCCCGGGCCTGCGCGTCGATGGCCGCGGCTACGCGGTGGTCCCGTACGTGTCGCCGTACCGCCTCAACACCGTCACCCTCGACCCGCAGGGCATGGCCCACGACGTCGAGCTGGAAAGCACCAGCCAGTCGATCGCGCCGTTCGCCGGTGCCATCAGCTACCTGCGCTTCGATACCCGCAAGGGCAACGCGCTGCTGATCCAGGTACGCAACCCGGATGGCCGCACCATGCCGTTCGGTGCGCAGGTCAAGGATGAGCAGGGCCAGCCGGTGGGCATGGTCAGCCAGGGTGGCCGCCTGTACGTGCGCAGTGAAAAGAACCAGGGCCGCCTGCTGGTGGAGTGGGGCGCCGGCGCCGACCAGCGCTGCACCGTCGATTACCAGGTTCCGGCGGGCGCCGATGCGTCCAGGACCGGCTTCATCCCGCTGGAGGCAGCATGCCGATGATCTCTTCCCGTGGCCGCAAGGCGCTGAGTGCGGTGGCCATATTGGCTGGTATTGCCGTGGCCAGCCCCGCGTTGGCGACCTGCTACATCACCCAACAGGGCTTTGTCGCGCAGGACGTGCAGATGGACATGGGGCAGATCGTAATCCTGCCCAGTCTGCCCGTCGGTGGTGTGATCAAGGAGCTGATCGTGCCTATCAACCAGCGCGACAGCATCGGTTACTGCGATCGCTGGGGCGGTAGCGCCAATGGCCGTTTCGTCAACGCCGCGCAGCAGAACGCGGTCCCGGGTTTCAGCAACGTCTATGCCACCGATGTAGCCGGGGTGGGCATTCGTGTCTATCGTGATTCGGGCACCATCCAGACTTACTACCCGCATACCCTGCAATTGGGGGGGCAGCCGGACGTTGACCCTCAACGGTGGCCGCTTCCGGGTGGAGCTGATCAAGACCGCCGCGCAGACGGGCTCGGGCATCATCGCGCCTAACGGCCGCTTCACCACCTATTATCTCGACGGCGACGGCCCTGGCCGTCCGGAACTGACCTCGACCTTCAAGGGCTCGGGCACCACCGTGGTCAGCCCGACCTGCGAAGTGCAGGCCGGCAGCCGCAATATCGCCGTCGATTTCGGCAGCGTGCCCAATACCACTTTTACTGGTGTCGGTTCCAAGGCCGTCGACCGCGATTTCGAGATCCGCCTGAACTGCCAGGGCAGCAATGTTGCGCAGTACCAGAGCAAGATCGGCATCCGCCTCGATGCCGATCAGGACAGCTCGAACATGCCGGGCGTGCTGAAGCTCAGTGCGGCCACCAACAGCGCCACCCGCATCGGCATCCAGATGGTCCAGCGCGATGGCACCACCGAGCGCGAAGTCCGCTTCGGCCAGACCGTCAATGTCGGTACCACCACCCCCGGCACCAGCACGATGACCTTGCCGCTGCGCGCCCGCTATGTGCAGACCCAGGCCGGCACGGTGGGTGCTGGTGTCGCGAACGGCCAGGCCACCTTCACCATCCAGTACGAGTAGTACGCGCTTTCCATTGCTGAGTTTCGAGCCTCACGTCGCCCGTTCTGCGGGCGGCGTTGACTGCGTCTTGATCCCGCAAACGTGAAGATCGGGGCTATCATTGCCGTACAGAAACATGAATGTGATGTACGTCATGGAAATGACCTCCTTTTCACCGCAATGCCTCCACTGCCGGGCTTCCCGTCCGGGTGAGGGGCAATGAAAGGATCCGGCGTGCCAGCGACCCACCTTGCCATTGCCGGATTGCCCGCCGAGTTCGTCGGGATGCGCAGCGGAGGCCTGTACTGGGTGGTGGCTGCCGGCAGCGCGCCGACGGACCTGCTCGGTGCCGGCGTGCTGGCCACGGCCGACGCACTGGACGAGGCCGTGCTGGTCACGCTGGGGCGGGGGGCCGAAGCGATGCTGGCGCTGCTGCCTGCCGACCAGGGACCGGCCCGCCTGCGGCTGTTCCAGCGCTCGCACCACGGCATGCAGCAGGCGTTGCGCGGGCTGATCGGCGATCTGCCGCGCACCGCCTCGGCGCGTACCCGGCTCAGCCTGGTGCAGTTCCCGGTGGCGGCGCTGGACGGCTGGGATGATGCCCGCCTGGCGCGCTGGTGCCAGCAGCTGCAGGAATGGGCCGTGCAGGCGCAGCAGGTGCTGCTGTTGCTGTGCCATGGCGAAGTGGCGGCGCTTGCGCCACGTCTGCTGGCGTTGAACCGCAGCTGCGCCGGCGTGGCCCAGCTGCATCCGCATCGCGGCGCCCTGCAGCTGCTGCTGCATTACTGGTCCAACAGTCATGGTGTGGTGGCCCAGCGAGCGTTCGGCGTCGAGCAGGAAAGCCGAGGGCTGCGCCATCTGGCCGAGGCCGATGCCGCCGGGACGGCGATCGGTTCGGCCAGCGGCAGTGACCGCGATGTCTACCTGGCCCAGACCGAAGTACTGGAAGGTGCGCCGCCACTATCGGCGGCCTGGCGCCTGTATGACGGCTGGGGCGGATTGCTGCCCGCCGCGCTGCAGGCGCGCGAGGCCACCGTGGTGCTGGCCATCGACGAGAATGCCCAGGTGGATGCACTGGCCCGCCTGCTGCACCGCCTGCGCCGCGAACGTGGCAACGCATTGAAACTGGTGGTGCGCGAGCTGCAGCCCTGCCTGCGCTATGCCGATGAGCGCCTGCTGATGCAGTGCGGCTGCAGCCTGGTGGTGCCCGCCGACACCCCGTTGCCGCGTCTGTTGACCCTGCTGGAAACCGTGCAGCGTCAGCGTTGGCAGGGGCAGCTGGCTGAAGATCCAGAGCCGCTGATCCGTGCGCATCGACCGCCTTCGGTGAGTGGCCTGGTCAACGCCGCACGATTCCGTCAGGTCGCAGGTGAACGCATCGATCAGGATGGCAGCGCGGTGGAAAGCGCCGTGCTGGCGCTGCAGCCGGTGGCCGGCCTGCGTGCCGAGCAGACCCTGCAGCAGCTGCGCATCCGCCGCCAGGGCGATCTGGCCTGCGTCTATCGCGGGCAGGTACGGCTGTTCCTGTTTGGCTGCCGGCGTGATGCGGTCGAGCAGGCCCTGGGCAATCTGTTCCGCCTGCCCTGGCGCGAACTGTTCGATGGCTACCAGCGTCTGGCCGAGTACGACATTGCAGCGATGAATGCACGCAGCAGCGATCCGGAGGCCGAGGTACTGCCTGAAGCCCCTGCGGTCCTGCCGGCCGTGGCGCCGGCGCTCGAGGCGCCGGTTCTCACCGCCCCGAGGCCGCTGCGACTGGGAGATCGCGCATGACTACCGACCAGCAACTCTGGACCCTGATCGTCGCCTGCGCACTGGTGATGATTCCCTTCGGTGCCATGCTCGGTACGCTGTGGCGCGGGCTGCGCCGCCGTGTCGCGCGCTGGCTGCCGCCCCGCCACCTGCGCCGTGCCGGTGTGCGCCAGCGCGCACCGCGGAGGGCGGCATGAGTCCGCAGGCAGTTCCCGCATCTCCCTTTGCCTGGGCCGACCTGCGCGGCTGGAACCTGTATTTCCTGTCCAAGGTGGTACTGGCCTGGATGGGCGCGCTGGATCTGAAGATCCTGCCCAACCTGCTGTTCCTGGGCGCGCTGCTGATTCCACTGCGCTGGCGCTGGGCACGCATCGCGCGCACTGTCGTCGCGGTACCGGTAGGCGTGGCCCTGTACTACCAGGACACCTGGTGGCCGCCGTTCCGGCGCCTGTTGGTGCAGCCTGGCGTGCTGGACTTCTCTGCGGACTACTGGCTTGAGCTGGCCCAGCGCTTCATCAACTGGCAGATGGTGGCGGTGCTGGCGATGCTGGTGCTGGCCTACGTACTGCTGAAGCCGTGGCTGCGCATCACCACCCTGAGCGTGCTGGGCATGCTTGGCCTGGCAGTGATGGCGGTACCGGTGCCGGCGGGCTGGAACTGGGGGCAGGGTACCGCCACCGCGGCTACCGCCAGCGCCGGCGGCACCCCAGGTGGCGGCCTGCCGCCGGCCAACAACGAGACGCTCAATGCATGGCTGGCCAGCTTCTACCAGCAGCAGGCCAGCCTGAAGACCAGTTTCCCGGCACCGGGCAGCGGCGCGCCCTTCGACGTCATCATCCTCAACATCTGCTCGCTGGCATGGAGCGATCTGGATGAAGTGGGGCTGCGCCAGAACAACCTGCTCGATCGCATGGACGTGGTGTTCGACGACTTCAACTCGGCGACGGCCTACAGCGGTCCGGCGGCGATCCGCCTGCTGCGCGCCAGCTGTGGCCAGACCTCGCATACCGGGCTGTTCGATCCGGTGCCGGCCGAGTGCCAGCTGTTCTCGAACCTGCAGCATCTGGGCTTCCAGAGCGAGCTGGCGATGAACCATGACGGCCACTTCGACGATTTCATCGGTGAACTGCACCAGTATGGCGGGCTGCAGGCGCAGCCGATGGATATCAGCGCATTTCCGACTGCGCTGGTGGCCTTCGACAAGTCGCCGTTGCGCCGCGATGGCGATGTGCTGATGGCCTGGTGGAAGCAGAGGATGGCCGGTTCCAGCCAGCAGGTGGCGCTGTTCTACAACACGATCTCGCTGCACGATGGCAACCGTATCGTTGGTGCCGATGGCCGCTCCAACGCCGCCGACTACAAGGCACGTGCGGAAATGGTGCTGGGCGACATGGCCGGATTCGTCGACGCGGTGGAAAAGAGTGGCCGCCGCGCGATGATCGTGGTGGTGCCCGAGCATGGCGCGGCCCTGCATGGCGACCGCATGCAGATTCCGGGCATGCGTGAGATCCCCAGCCCGTCGATCACCCACGTGCCGGTGGGCGTGAAGCTGATCGGCATGGGCGCACCTGCGGCCGGCGGCCCGCGTCATGTCCCCGAACCGAGCAGCTACCTGGCGGTGTCCGAGCTGGTGTCGCGCGTGTACGCGCTGAACGCCCAGTCGCCGCCGAGCGAGCGCAACTGGGACAGCCTGCTGAAGGGGCTGCCGCAGACGCCGTCGGTATCGGAGAACGAAGGCGCCAAGGTCATCGAGTACGCCGGCAAGCCCTGGCTGCAGCTGCAGGGCAGCCAGACCTGGAGCCCCTACCCGGAGGAGGCCCGCTGATGCCTGCCGACATTCTTGCCGTGCCGGTCACGCTGTCCGTGGAAGAGGACGACATCGACCTGCTGCGCCGCAGCCTGGACATGCCGGGGCTGCCCTATGTGGACTTCTCGGCCCAGCGGGAACGCGCACGGGCACTGGCGCGCTGGCCGTTGCTGGCCGAGCTGGAGCCGCGCCGATGAACACCTTGCTGTCGCTGCAGGGCATCCATGGCGGAACCGGCGTCACCACGGTGCTGGCCGCGCTGGGCCAGGGCCTGCATGCCCAGGGGAAGCGTGTGCTGCTGGTCGAATGCAGCCCGGACCAGATGCTCGGCCTGCACCTCGGCCTGCCTGTCGACGTGGACACCGGCTGGGCGCGCGCACAGCTGGACGGTACGGACTGGCGTGATGCCGCCTACGCCGTCGCAGCAGGACTCGCGGTGCTGCCTTATGGTCGTGTCGACGCCGAGGCCGCGATGCGCATCGAACAGCAGCTGCAGCAGGCACCGGCCACCTGGGCCGAGCGCATTCCGCTGCTGGAGACCCAGTTCGACTGGATCCTGTTCGACCTGCCGCAGCGCCTGCCGGCGCACGCTGCGGCCATCAACCAGCACGCGCGCTGCACGCTGCCGCTGCGCCTGGCCTGTGTCGATCCGGTCAGCCATGTGTTCCTGCAACGGCAGCCGGATGACACCCGCCTGCTGCTGGCCAACCGCTACGATCCGGTCATTCCGGTGCAGCGCGACCTGATGCAGCTGTGGCTGCACGCGCACGGCGCGCGGCTGGTGCCGCAGCCGCTGCACGAGGATGCGCGGGTGCCCTCCGCACTGGCCAGCAAGCAGCCACTGGGGCGCTATGCGACCGATTCGCTGGCCGCTGCCGATGTCGATGGCCTGGTGCTGTGGTGTCTGGCCGAGGCCGCACGGCGCCAGGCCGCGATGGGGGCACGCTGATGGGCGCCCGCGTCTACTACCTGGGCTGGGGGCGCCTGCGCGAACGCGTGCATGCGTCCTGGCCGACCCGGTCGCTGCTGTGGTTGCTGCAATGCGTGGGCTGGGCATTCCTGCGCCTGGAAGGGCCAGCGTGGCAGGCACAGGCCCCGCGCCTGCGCAACGCCTTCCCGCAGATCCAGGGCGACCGTCGCTGGCGCCCTGGCGATCCACTGCGGTTGCTGATCCAGGCCATGTGGCTGTCGGTGGTGCGGTTGGTACCGCAGCCTTCGCTGAGGCGGCAACGGTTGGCCCAGGCCCGTCGCGAACGCATTGCCGAACTGCGTGGCGCGGCCGGTCGCGGCCGCCTGCGCTATCTGCGCGCGATGCGCCCAGTGAATTTTGGAACAGCCGTGTGGCGGCCTGGTTCGGCCGCAAGGTGGGCAGCCTGTCGCCACGTTCGCGGCATGTGCTGACCCTGCTGGTCGGGTTGGCCACGCTGGGGCTGGCGGCGCTGTGCATCACCCAGCCGTTCACCTATCTCGCGCAGTTCGTGTTCGTCTTGCTGCTGTGGGTCATCGCGCTGCTGGTACGGCGCATGCAGGGGCGCTATGCGACGCTGGTGCTGGTGGTGCTGTCGATCACCGTGTCCTGTCGCTACCTGTGGTGGCGCTATACCGCCACGCTGAACTGGAACAGCACCTTCGACCTGGTCTGTGGCGTGGTGCTGCTGGCGGCGGAAACCTATTCGTGGCTGGTGCTGATGCTGGGCTACGTGCAGGTGGCCTGGCCGCTGCGTCGCCGCCCGGCGCCGCTGCCGGCCGATATCCACCAGTGGCCGACGGTGGATGTGCTGATTCCCACCTACAACGAAGACCTGGCGCTGGTGCGGCACACCGTGTACGCAGCGATGGGCCTGGACTGGCCGGCCGACAAGCTGCGCATCCATATCCTCGATGATGGCAAGCGTGAGGACTTCCGCGAGTTCGCCGAGCGCGCCGGGGTCAACTACATCACCCGCTCGAACAACCATCACGCCAAGGCCGGCAACCTCAACCATGCGTTGACCCTGATCGATGGTGAGCTGGTGGCCATCTTCGACAGCGATCACCTGCCGGTGCGTTCGTTCCTGCAGATCACCTGCGGCTGGTTCCTGCGCGACCCGAAACTGGCGCTGGTGCAGACCCCGCACCACTTCTTCTCGGCCGATCCGTTCGAACGCAACCTGCAGGTGTTCCGCAGCGACCCCAACGAAGGCGAGCTGTTCTACGGACTGGTGCAGGACGGCAACGACCTGTGGAACGCGGCGTTCTTCTGCGGCTCCTGCGCAGTACTGCGGCGTAAGGCCATCGATGCCATCGGCGGGTTTGCCACCGAAACCGTCACCGAAGATGCACACACCGCGCTGCGCCTGCATCGCAAGGGCTGGAACTCGGCCTACCTGCGCATTCCGCAGGCGGCCGGCCTGGCCACCGACAGCCTCGGCGCGCACGTCAACCAGCGCATCCGCTGGGCGCGCGGCATGGTGCAGATCTTCCGCATCGACAACCCGCTGCTGGGCAAAGGCCTGAGCCTGTTCCAGCGCTTCTGCTACGCCAACGCGATGCTGCATTTCCTGGCCGGCATTCCACGCCTGGTGTTCCTCACCGCGCCGCTGGCGTTCCTGCTGCTGCACGTCTACATCATCTATGCGCCGGCGCTGGCCATCCTGCTGTTCGTGGTGCCGCACATGGCCCACGCCAGCCTCACCAACGCACGCATCCAGGGCAAGTACCGGCGGCCGTTCTGGGGCGAGGTGTACGAGACGGTGCTGGCCTGGTACATCGCGCGTCCCACCACCGTGGCACTGTTCAGCCCGGGCCGTGGCAAATTCAACGTCACCGACAAGGGCGGCACCCAGGCCGGCGACCGATTCGACTGGCGCGTGGCGCAGCCCTACCTGGTGCTGGCGCTGCTGAACGTGCTCGGCCTGTGCTTTGCCGTGTGGCGCTTCATGCACGGGCCGCTCGATGAACGCGGCACGGTGGTCGTCAGCTCGCTGTGGGTGCTGTACAACCTGCTGATCATCGGCGGTGCGCTGGCGGTTGCCGCAGAAGTACAGCAGGTGCGGCGCACGCATCGCGTCACCACCCACCTGCCGATGGCGCTGCAGGTGCCTGATGGCCGCCGCCTGCGCGGCGTGCTGCAGGACTATTCCAACGATGGCGTAGGCGTTGAACTCGGCGAAGACGCACAGCTGGCCGAGGGCCAGCGCGTGCAGGTGCTGCTGGGGCGGGGCCGCCGCGAATTCGCGTTCCCGGCGCGGGTGCAGCGCACCGTCGGCCAGCGACTGGGCCTGCTGCTGCTGTTCGAGGACGAACGCCAGCGCGTGGAGTTCGCCCAGTGCACGTTTGCCCGCGCCGATGCCTGGCTCGACTGGCACGCCGGTTACCAACCCAAGAGCCTGCCGCGCAGCCTGTGGAGCGTGCTGGTCCTGGGCTGGCGCGGCTATCGGCGGATGGGTGATTTCGCACCGTTCGACCTTGACCGCCCGGCACACTGGAACCGTCGCCTGCTGCGATGGCTGGCCAGTTTTGCTCCGCAACGTCCGCTTCCTTCCCACCCGGCTGACCCAGCCGCTGATCCAGGGCTTCGTCCATGACCCTTCCGTCCTCTCTGCGCTGGCTGCTGCTGCCCCTGCTGGCCCTGCCCGTGGCGTCAGGCAACGGCGCGCCTGCTCCGGCACCGGTCGCCCCTCCTACCACAGCGCCTGCCGCGCCGCCGGTGCCGAGCGTGCCGGCCGCGCCAGCCACCCCTCCCGCCGCCGGTGCCGAGCCCGCGCTGGCGCAGACCTGGACGGGCAGCGCCTGGCCCTGGCAGCGGCAGAACACCTTCGCGCAGCTGGGGCGTCGCCAGGACACGCTGTTGTCGGGGGTGCGCAACGCCACCACCTTCGAGTTCCAGGTCCGCCGTGACCGCCTGGTCCGCGATGCCGAGCTGGATCTGAGCTTCACGCCGTCACCGTCGCTGTTGCCGACCCTGTCGCACCTGCGGGTCTACCTCAACGACGCGATGATGGGCGTGGTGCCGATCAGCAACGACCAGCTGGGTCGCCCGGTGCAGGCCAAGCTGCCGCTGGACGCGCGCCTGATCGCCGATTTCAACCAGGTCCGGCTGGAGTTCGTCGGCCACTACACCGACATCTGCGAAGAGCCGACGCACAGCTCGCTGTGGGTCAACCTGTCCAGCAACAGCACGCTGCGCCTGGGCGGCCAGCCGCTGGCGATGCAGGACGACCTGGCCAACTTCCCGCTGCCGTTCTTCGATCCGCGCGATACCGCACGGCTGGAACTGCCGGTGGTGTTCGCTGCCGCACCGAGCCTGGCGCAGCAGCGTGCGGCGGCGGTGATGTCCTCGTACTTCGGCAGCCTGTCCGGCTGGTGGCGCCAGGCGCGCTTCCCGGTCAGCTTCGGCACGCTGCCGGACAAGGGCCACGCGGTGGTGCTGGCGGTCAACGGCAGGTTCCCGCCAGTGATCGCCAACCATGCCCCGGTCAAGGGCCCGGTGATCGAACTGATGTCGCTGCCGGAAGACCCGCAGCGCAAGCTGCTGCTGGTGCTGGGCCGCAACGATGACGACCTGCTGAAGGCAGTGGCCGCGATGGCGGCCGGCAACGTGCTGTTCCGTGGTCGCCAGGTCAGCGTCGACGAGATCAAGCCGCTGGCCCCGCGCAAGCCGTACGACGCACCGAACTGGGTGCGTACCGACCGCGCCGTCCGCTTGGCCGAACTGCTCGATTACCCGCAGCAGCTGCACGCCAACGGCGTGTCGCCGCAGCCGATCACGGTCAACCTCAACCTGCCGCCGGATCTGTTCATCTGGCGCAACCAGGGCATTCCGCTGAACCTGCGCTACCGCTACACGCCGCCGTTCGGCAGCGATGAATCGCGGCTGGGCGTGGCGATCAACGATCAGTTCATCTCCAGCTTCCCGCTGGTGCGTCGCAACGGCAAGCAGGGCCTGGAGGAAATCCGCCTGCCGGTGCTGGCCGGCGATGCCGGTGCCGACGACGGGCGTCTGCTGATTCCGGCGCTCAAACTGGGCGACCGCAACCAGCTGCGGTTCGATTTCAACTTCGCCAGCGTGATGGGCAGTGCGCAACGCGACCACTGCCAGACCGTGCTGCCGCCCAACCTGCAGGCAGCGATCGAAGAAGACTCGACCATCGACTTCTCCGGCTTCCATCACTACATGGGCCTGCCGGACCTGTCCGCATTCGCGCTCAGTGGTTTCCCCTTCACCCGCATGGCCGATCTGTCCGAGACCGTCGTGCTGGTGCCCTCCAGCGCCAGCGAAGCACAGGTCAGCCTGCTGTTGAACCTCATCGGTGGGCTGGGCGTGCAGAGTGGCTACCCAGCCTATGGCCTGCGCCTGTCCGATGACTGGAAGCAGGCCAGCGCGCTGGATGCGGACCTGCTGATGCTGGGCGCCCTGCCGGCCGAACTGCGCGGCAGCCAGCAGCTGTCGCTGCTGATCGATGACCAGCGCACGCGCCTGCTCAACGGCCAGTCGCCGTCGCCGCAGCAGGCGATGGAACAGGCCCGCCGTGGCAGCCGCGATGGCGACCCGGCGGTGACCGAAGTGGCAGTGAGCGCGCAGGCACCATTTGCCGCGATCATCGGCATGCAGTCGCCGAAGCATGCGCAGCGCAGCATCGTTTCGCTGGCCGCCAGCAATGCCGCCGACTACGGCCTGCTCGACGATGCACTCAGCGATACCGGCAAGCGCGAAGCCATCGCCGGTTCGGTGGCGATCCTGCGTACCTCGGGCATTCACAGCCAGTTCGTCGGCGATCACTACTACGTTGGCGCGCTGCCGTGGTGGCTGCTGCTGTGGTACCACCTGGCCGATCACCCGGCGCTGCTGGCGGTGCTGGCCACGGTGGTGGTGATGATGGTCGCCTTCCTGCTGTGGCGCACGCTGCGCTGGGTCGCGGCCAAGCGCCTGGACCCGGGGCACTGATGGTACGTACGCGGCATCCGCTGATCACCGCTTCCGGCCTGGTCCTGTTGGGACTGGCCGGTGCCGGGCCCTGCGCGGCGCAGGCCTTGCCCGATACACCGGGCGGAACCGTCGCCGAGCAGCGCCAGTGGCTGCTGCAGCAGGTGCGCATTGGCGAGGCCACCGGCCGCCAGAGCCTGATCGAAGACGCGCTGGCGCGGCTGCGCATGCTGGCACCGGATGATCGCGGCACGCTGGTGGCGATCCTGGAAGTGCAGCTGTCGCAGCAGAAGCTGCAGGATGCCGAGGCGACCCTGAAGCGCCTGCGCGAGATCGGCACGGGTACCCGTGAACTGGCCGCCGGCGAGCGCCTCTGGCAGGCTTATCGCGGTGACCTGCAGCAGGATCTGCAGCAGGCGCGTCTGTTCGCTGCCGGTGGTCGCAGCGCCGAAGCGCTGGCGATCTACCGGCGCCTGTTCAACGATGACCCGCCCGGCCTGCAGCTGGGCCTGGAGTACTGGCGCCTGCGCGGCGCCCAGGCGGATGGGCGTGCACAGGCGATCCGTGCGCTGAGCGAACTGGACCGCAGTTATCCGGGCAATGTGCCGTTGCTGCAGGCGCTGTCGCAGATGCTGTTCGCGGCCGGCCGCGATGCCGAGGCGCTGGCCGCGCTGCAGCGCATGGGGCGTAATCCGGAAGCCCGCGGCATGGCGGCGGACGCCGAGTGGGCCTACCTGAAGGATCAGCCGGCCGACGACCGCAGCGTGCGCCGGCTGCAGGACTTCATTACCCGCAACCCGACGTTTGCCGACATCGCGTTGGTACGCGAGCGCTACACCGACCAGCACAAGCGGGTCAGCGACCCGGCGTGGCGCGCCGGCCTGCGTGGCCAGCAGTTGCTCGATGCCGGCCGCAATGAAGAGGCCGAGCGCGCCTTCCTGCAGGCCCTGCGCGGTTATCCGCGCGAGCCCGACCTGCTGGGGGGGCTGGGCATGGCGCTGATGCGCCAGGGCCGCCGCGAGCAGGCCATCAACTATTTCCAGCGTGCGGTGCAGGCCACCCCGGCCGGTGACAGCAACGACAAGTGGCGTGACCTGATCGCAAGCACCCGCTACTGGCTGCAGCTGGACCAGGCCGACGCGGCGCTGGCCGCCGGCCGGCTGGACGAGGCCGAGCGACTGTACGCGGAGGCGCGCCGCCAGCAGCCCCGCGACGTCACTGCTGCACTGGGCCTGGTCGACGTGGCCGTGGCCCGCGGCGATGACGCCGCAGCCGAACGCCAGTTGCAGCTTGCCCGGCGGATGGCGCCCAACGATGCCAACGTGATCCGCAAGCTGGTGCAGCTGTACGGCCGAACCGATCCGCAGCGGTTGGAAGCCTTCATCAACGCATTGCCCGCTGCCCAGCGCAGGCTGTATGCCGAAGATCTGCGCCAGCTGCAGATCAGTCGACTGCGTGAGCGCCGCGAGCAGGCGTTGGCGGCCGGCGATGCAACCACTGCGATCACGTTGGGACAGCAGCTGCGCGGGGAGCTGCCGGGCGATGCATGGCTGGCCTACGCGCTGGGCAACGAGCTGCGCACCGCCGGCCGGCAGGACGAAGCCGACGCGGTGGTGGCCGACATGGCCACGCACAACGACAGTGCCGAAGCGCGCTACGCGCAGGCGCTCTTTCTGTCGGGATCCGATCGGCTGCCGCAGGCACTGGCGGTGCTCGATGCGCTGCCGCAGGCGCAGTGGGACGATGACATCCGCGCGCTGTCGGCGCGCCTGCAGCGGCAGCAGCTGGTCGATCATCTGTGGGAGCTGCGTGCGCAGGGCAGGGAGGCCGAAGCCATCGCGCTGCTGCAGCAGCAACCGCCCAGCACCGACAACGACCTGCTGATGGCCGAATGGGCGCGCCTGCGCGGCGACCACGCGCAGGCGCTGCACTACTACCAGCGCGTGCTTGCTGCACAGCCGGGGAATGTGGATGCGCAGCTGGGCCAGGTGCAGGCCTGGATCGGTACCGGCGATCTGGCCAGCGCACGCCGCCAGATGCACGACGCACCGCCGGCAGTGGACGATGCCGAAATCGGCCAGCAGCGCCAGCTCGCCACGATCTGGACCGACCTGCGCGAGGACAGGAAGGCCTTGGCGATCCTGCGCGCGCTGCTGGCGCGCAAGACCGGGCCCGATGCACAGTCCTGGCGTGACGCGGCACGACTGGTGCGCCGCGATGATCCACAGCAGGCGCTGGACATGTACGCGCAGGCGATGGCCGACAACGGCCTGTTGGCTTCCAGCCAGGCCACGCCGCGCGACAACCGCGCGCTGACCCTGGCCAGCCGCGAGACCGCAGGCGACGACTGGTTGCGGCGCAGCCTGCGCAGCGACGTGGAAACCCTGTACCAGCAGGAGAACCCCACCCTGACGGTGATGCAGGATACGGGCCGCCGCAGCGACGGCACACCCGGCATCTCGCGGCTGTCGCGTGATACCCGCATCGCGCATCTCGACGCACCGTTTGCCGGTGGCCTGGGCTGGGCGCGCATCGAACAGGTGAGCTTCGACGCCGGCCGCTTCCAGACCGACGGGAACGGCGCCTACGACGAGGATTTCGGCAGCTGCGACCTGGATCTGCTGCAGGCCGACAACAGCCGCCTGCGCGCACCAGGGTGCACCCGTTTCGTCCATCAGCGGCGCACCTCCGGCGCTGGCTTCGCCGTCGGCTGGCGCACCCTGGACGACCGCTGGAACCTGGATATCGGCCACACCCCATCCAACTACGTGGTCGGCAACTGGCTCGGCGGTGTCACCCTCAATGGCGACCTCGGGCGCTTCGGCTGGGGCGCCACGGTGTCGCGGCGGCCGATGACCAATTCGCTGCTGTCGCAGGCCGGCGCGGTTGATCCGCGCAGTGGCATCAGCTGGGGCGGCGTCACCGCCAACGGCGTGACCTTCAGCCTCGGCTACGACCAGGGCGGCCGTGATGGGGTGTGGTCGAACTGGAGCTGGCATCGGCTGACCGGCCACAACGTGGCCGACAACACCCGCGCACGCGCGATGGTGGGCTGGTATCACAAGCTGATCCAGCGCCCCGACATGCGGCTGGACGTGGGCACCACCGCGATGTACTGGCGCTACCAGAAGGACCTGGGCGGCTACTCGCTGGGCCAGGGCGGTTACTACAGTCCTCAGCGCTATGCGTCGCTGAGCCTGCCGGTCAGCTTCGCCTGGCGCAACGACGTGTGGTCGGTGCGCGTGGATGGCTCGGTCAGCGTGTCCAGCGCGCGCACGTCCTCGATCAGCCGCTTCCCCGACCAGGCCTTGATCGATCGCGTGATCGAGCAGCTGGAGCCGCAGTATGGCCCGCTGCGGCTGGACGAGGCCGGCCTGTATACCGGCGACAGCCGGAGCACCGGCACCGGCTACCGCCTGTACGGCGCGGTCGAGCGCCGCCTGGGCGACCACTTCGTGCTTGGCGCCGCCGGCACCCTGCAGCGCAGCCGCGATTTCTCACCGAACTCGTTCCAGCTCTACCTGCGCTACACCTTCAAGCCCTGGCAGGGAAACCTGCCGTTGCCCGTATCGCCACTGGTGCCATATGGCGAGTTCCGCTGACCTGCAGCGACGGCGCCTGCTGCAGGCGGCCGCCACGCTGCCGCTGCTTGGCTGGCGCCATGCGCAGGCCGCGCCCGCAGCGCGCTGGCCGGCCTGGCAGGTACTGGTCGAAAGCAGCCTGAGCCGCGACGGACGCATGATCGATCGCAGCCAGGACGATCAGCGCAGCACTTCCGAAGGCCAGTCCTATGCGTTGTTCTTCGCCCTGGCCGACAACGACCAGGCGCTGTTCGACCGCATCCTGGGCTGGACCCAGGACAACCTCGCCGGTGGCGACATGCGCCAGCATCTGCCCGCCTGGTTGTGGGGGCGGGATGACAAGGGAAGCTGGCGGGTACTGGACGGCAACCCGGCCTCGGACTCCGATCTCTGGCTGGCCTACGCGCTGCTGGAAGGCGCGCGGCTGTGGCGGCGTCCCGCGTTGAAGGCCATCGCCGAGGGCATGCTCGCGCAGGTGCGGGCACGCGAGATCGTGGACCTGCCCGGGCTCGGCCCGATGTTGCTGCCGGGCCCACAGGGATTCACCGAAGGGGACGCCACGCGGGTCAACCCCAGCTATCTGCCACTGCCGCTGCTGCGCCGCTTTGCAGTGGAGGATCGTAGCGGGCCGTGGCAGGCGCTGGCGCGCAACAGCGTGCAGCTGTTGCAGCAGACCAGCCCACACGGGTTCGCACCGGACTGGGCGGCGTGGAAAGGCGATCGCTTCGTCGTCGATCCGGTGCGTGGCGCGGTCGGCAGCTACGATGCCATCCGCTGCTACACCTGGGCAGGCATGACCGCACCGCGCGATCCGTTGTTCCGTGCGCAGCTGGCGGCCCTGTCCGGGCCGCTGCAGCGCCTGCGCAGTGGTGCACCGATGTGGGAGAAGATCGACACCCGCAGTGGCCAGGGGCAGGGTGAAGGCAACTACGGATTCCGCGCTGCACTGCTGCCGTATCTGATCGCGCAGGGCGAAGCGGAGCGTGCCGATATATTGTTGGCCAGTCTCCCCAGTACGGAGCAGCAGCGTGCTGACGCACCGGCCTATTACTCGCAGATGCTGGCGCTGTTCGGTCGTGGCTGGGCCGAAGGACGATGGCGTTTCGCCGCCGACGGCCGCCTGCAGCCCAAGCGCTGAGCGTGCTATCCGCCGGGCATGGCCCGGCACTACCGATGGGATCGGATCCCATTGCGCAGCAATGGGCTCTGACCCTCAGCCAGGCATCACTCCAACGCGTAGCGCAGGGTAAACAGCACCGCCACCAGCCACACCGCCGGATGCACTTCGCGCCAGCGCCCGGTACCGGCCTTCAGCGCGGCATAGGCGATGAAGCCGAACGCCAGGCCGTTGGCAATCGAGTAGGTGAACGGCATCGCCAGCGCACACAGCGCGGCTGGCACCGATTCGGTCAGGTCGCTCCAGTCCACTTCCACCAGCTCACGCAGCATCAGGCCGGCCACGAACAACAGGGCCGGCGCGGTGGCATAGCTGGGCACCATCGCCGCCAACGGCGAGAACAGCAGCGCCGCCAGAAACAGCGCCGACACCACCAGTGCGGTCAGGCCGGTACGGCCGCCCACCTGCACGCCAGAGGCGCTTTCGGCAAAGGCCGTGGTGCTGCTGGTGCCGAGCATCGAGCCCGCCACGATCGCGGTGCTGTCGGCCAGCAGCGCGCGGCCGAAACGCTTCTGCGCGCCCGGCAGCTTCAGCAGGCCGGCACGGCCGACCACGCCGTACAGCGTGCCGGTGGCATCGAACACCTCCACCAGCACGAACACCAGCACCACCTGCAGAAGTACTGCGATGGGTGCGCCGCCGTCATGGTGCAGCAGGCCCGGCAGGTCCAGCTGCAGGAAGGTGGGTGCAAGGCTCGGCGGCAGCGAGACCAGACCCTGGTACTGCACGTCGCCCAATGCCCAGCCAGCGCCGGTCACGGCCAGGATGCCGATCAGGATCGCACCGCGGATGCGGCGCGCTTCCAGCACCGCGATCAGCAGGAAGCCGGCCAGTGCCAGCAGCGGCGGCGCTGTGTTCAACGGGCCCAGTGCCACCAGCGTGTCTTCATTGCCGACGATCACGCCCGACTTCTGCAGCGCGATGATCGCCAGGAACAGGCCGATGCCGGCCACGATGGCCGAGCGTAGCGACGACGGAATGCCCGACACCAGCCACGCGCGTACACCGGTCAGCGACAGCACCAGGAACACCAGGCCGGAGATGAACACCGCACCCAGCGCCTGCTGCCACGGCAGGCCAGCGGCACCGACCACGGTGAAGGCGAAGAACGCGTTCAGGCCCATGCCGGGCGCCATGCCGACCGGGAAGTTGGCGGCCAGCGCCATCACCGCCGAACCCAGCGCAGCGGCCAGGCAGGTGGCCACGAACACTGCACCGGCGTCCATGCCGGTGGTGCCGAGGATTTCGGGGTTCACGAAGACGATGTAGGACATCGTCAGGAAGGTGGTGACACCGGCCAGCAGCTCGGTGCGCACGGTGGTGCCGTGCTGCTGCAGCTGGAACAGGCGCTCGAACAGGGACATCGCAGATCTCTCGTGCCTGCGCGCCCTGCCGCCCTGGGGGACCTGCGGGTGCGTCGCCAGGCGGTTAGAAGTGGTAGTTCAACTTCAGCGTAACGCTGCTGTAGTCGGTATGGAAGCTGCGACGGGCCGCAGCAGGGTAGTTGGGGTCTTCCAGGGTCACCGGGCTGGAACCCAGGTGGGTGTAGCGGTATTCGGCACCGGCCGAGAGGCGGTCGTTGAAGCGGTACAGCACGCCTGCGGTGGCATGGGCGCCGGTGGACAGGTGCGAGGCGCGGGTCTCGAATTCGGCCACGCGGCAGCCGTTGGTGGCTTCCACCAGCGACTTGTCGCAGCCCAGGGTGAATTCCTGCTGGGCCACGGTCACGCCCGCGCCGACGTAGGGCAGCCAGCGGCCCATCGCACGGCCCAGCGTCACATCGAAGGTGCCCGAACGGGTCACCGCGTCCTTGCCGTAGTACGGGCTGTACCGGTGCTGCTCGCGATCCTTCCAGTCACGGCTGACGTTGCCGAACGACAGCGCGCCTTCAACGCCGACCACGATGTTGTTGTCGAACTGCCAGCGACGGCCACCCTGCACGCCGCCGGTGAAGCCGCGCACGCTCTTTTCCGAGGCGTTGGCATTGCTGCGGTCCTTGCTGTGCCCCTCGCCATGCGAGGCCTGGGCACCCAGGTAGAAGCCGTCCCAGTCGGTGGTCGCGGCCGTGGCGGTGCCCGACAGCAGCAGGGCTGCCGTGGTGATGATCAGTGCTTTCATTGCGGTTTCCTACGTTGGGGGATGAAGCGGGAACGTAGGAAAACCGATGCAGGCGAGTGAAAACATACAACGAATTGCAAAGTCCGATTACGACAAGGATTCAAGCCCGCTTGAGGCGTCTGCGTTCATCAACGGTTGAATCCCGGCCGGCGAAAACACCCGGAAAGCGGGCATCCATGGCGACAGGAACGCCTGAAAGACGAAAGGCCGCGCGAGCGCGGCCTTTCGTTTTCTGCGGTATGGCTTACTTCAGCGCCTTGAAGCGCAGGCGCTTCGGCGCAGCGTCGTCACCCATGCGGCGGCGCTTGTCTTCTTCGTACTCGCGGTAGTTGCCCTGGAAGAACTCCACGTGCGAGTCGCCTTCGAACGCCAGGATGTGGGTCGCGATGCGATCCAGGAACCAGCGGTCATGCGAGATGACGAAGGTGTTGCCCGGGAACTCCAGCAGCGCATCTTCCAGCGCACGCAGGGTTTCGATGTCCAGGTCGTTGGACGGTTCGTCGAGCAGCAGCACGTTGCCACCCTGCAGCAGGGTCTTGGCCATGTGCAGGCGGCCACGCTCACCACCGGACAGCGAACCGACCATCTTCTGCTGGTCCTGGCCCTTGAAGTTGAAGCGGCCGATGTAGGCGCGCGACTGGATCTCGATGCCGTTGATGTTGAGGATGTCCAGGCCGCCCGCGATTTCCTGGAAGACGTTGTGGTTGCCTTCCAGCGCGTCGCGGCTCTGGTCCACGTAGGACAGCTTCACGGTCGGGCCGACCACGATCTCGCCCGTATCCGGCTTTTCCTGGCCGGTGATCATCTTGAACAGGGTCGACTTACCGGCACCGTTCGGGCCGATGATGCCGACGATGGCACCGGCCGGCACCAGGAAGCTCAGGTTGTCGAACAGCAGGCGGTCGCCGAACTTCTTGGAGACGTTCTTGAACTCCATCACCGCATTGCCCAGGCGCTCGCCCGGCGGGATGAAGATTTCGTTGGTCTCGTTGCGCTTCTGGTAATCGACCGACTGCAGCTCTTCCAGGCGGGCCAGACGGGCCTTGCCCTTGGTGCGGCCGCCCTTGGCGTTCTGGCGCGACCACTCCAGTTCCTTCTGGATCGCCTTTTGGCGGGCCTTTTCCTGATTGTCTTCCTGCTTCAGGCGCTCGTCCTTCTGGGTCAGCCAGTCGGTGTAGTTGCCCTTCCACGGAATGCCGCGGCCGCGGTCCAGTTCCAGGATCCACTCGGCGGCGTTGTCCAGGAAGTAGCGATCGTGGGTGACGGCCACCACGGTGCCGGTGTAGCGCGCCAGGAACTGTTCCAGCCATTCCACCGACTCGGCGTCGAGGTGGTTGGTCGGTTCGTCGAGCAGCAGCATGTCCGGCTTCTGCAGCAGCAGGCGGCACAGGGCCACGCGGCGCTTTTCACCACCTGACAGCTTGCCGACGATGGCATCCCACGGCGGCAGGCGCAGCGCGTCGGCGGCCACGTCCAGCTGGTTTTCCAGCGTGTGTGCGTCGCCAGCGGCCAGGATCGCCTCCAGGCGCTCCTGTTCCTTGGCCAGCGCGTCGAAGTCGGCGCCTTCCTCGGCGTAGGCGGCGTACACCGCTTCCAGCGCGGCCTGGGCCTGCAGCACTTCGCCCACGCCTTCCTCGACCGCTTCACGCACGGTCTTGGTCGGGTCCAGTTCCGGTTCCTGCGCCAGGTAACCGACCTTGATGCCCGGCTGCGGGCGGGCCTCGCCCTCGAAATCGGTGTCCACGCCGGCCATGATCTTCAGCACGGTGGACTTGCCGGCGCCGTTCAGGCCCAGCAGGCCGATCTTCGCGCCCGGGAAGAAGGACAGCGAGATGTCCTTGATGATCTGCCGCTTGGGCGGGACCACCTTGGACACGCGGTTCATGGTGTAGATGTATTGCGAGGACATGCGGTCTCCGTAGGCGCGGCCCTGCGCCCGACCCGTCACGGATAGATCCCGTTGCGGCAGCGGGCACAGACTGAAATGGAATACCGCCAATTATAGCCGGAACCGGTTCCGGGCCGCTCCCGGGAGGCGCCGCCGGGCTGGCTATCGCCTGAATACCCGGTCACAGTCCTGCAGCGGGAAGCGTTTCCAGCCGGAAACGGTTCAGATCGGTTGCGCAATATGGGCTCACCACCCACCAAGCAGAGGTCTGACATGCGCATCAATCGAGTAATGGCCAGTGCCGTGGCCTCTGTGCTGGCACTGGGCGCCGTGGCCCCGGCATTCGCCGACAACGACCATCGCCGCGACCACGACCGCCGTGAATGGCGCGAGGATCGCCGTGAGTGGCGCCAGGACCGCCGCGACTGGGAGCGCGACCGCCGCGAGGCCCGTCGCGACTGGGAACGCGACCGCCGCGACTGGCATCGCGACCATGACCGCTACTACCGCCCGGCACCGCCGCGCGTGGTCTATCGTCCGGCCTACGGCCCGGGCTATGGCTGGAAGGTCGGCCACCGCTATCGCGACTACTACCGCGGCCCGATCTACGTGGTGAACGACTACCCGCGCTACAACCTGCGTCGCCCGCCCTACGGGCACCAGTGGATCCGCGATGACCGCGGCAACATGCTGCTGGTGGCCATCGCCACCGGTGTGATCGCCCAGTACGTGCTCAGCAGCCGCTGAGGATCGCGGCCGGGGTCGGACCCCTTTCCATCGGAAAGGGGTCTGACCCCACAACATCCCTCGAAACCATACGGGGCCGGATTCCTTCGGGAATGCCGGCCCCGTCCGTTTCGGCCCCAGCGGGCCGGTGCGGGGCTACAATCGGGGGCTGAGCCGTACCCCTTTTCCCTGCCTGCTGGAGTACCCGATGTTCCCGCGTGACGTCCGCATCGAATCCTACGATCCCGAACTGGCCAAGGCCATCGCCGCTGAAACCCAGCGCCAGGAAGACCACGTCGAGCTGATCGCCAGCGAGAACTACACCAGCCCGGCGGTGATGGAAGCCCAGGGCAGCCAGCTGACCAACAAGTACGCCGAAGGCTACCCGGGCAAGCGCTACTACGGTGGCTGCGAGTACGTGGACATCGCCGAGCAGCTGGCGATCGATCGCCTGAAGCAGCTGTTCGGCGCCGACTACGCCAACGTGCAGCCGCACAGCGGCTCGCAGGCCAACCAGGCCGTGTACTTCGCCCTGCTGCAGCCGGGTGACACCATCCTCGGCATGAGCCTGGCCCACGGCGGCCACCTCACCCACGGCGCCAAGGTGAACGCCTCGGGCAAGCTGTTCAACGCCGTGCAGTACGGTGTGAACGACCAGGGCCTGATCGATTACGACGAAGTCGAGCGCCTGGCCCTGGAGCACAAGCCGAAGATGGTCGTGGCCGGCTTCTCCGCCTACTCGCAGGTGATCGACTGGGCGCGCTTCCGCGCCATCGCCGACAAGGTCGGTGCCTACCTGTTCGTCGACATGGCCCACGTTGCCGGTCTGGTGGCTGCAGGCGTCTACCCGAGCCCGCTGGAACACGCCCACGTGGTCACCTCCACCACCCACAAGACCCTGCGCGGCCCGCGTGGCGGCATCATCATCGCCAAGGGCGCCGACGAAGACCTGGTCAAGAAGCTGCAGTCGATCGTGTTCCCGGGCATCCAGGGCGGTCCGCTGATGCACGTCATCGCCGGCAAGGCCGTGGCCTTCAAGGAAGCGCTGGAACCGGGCTTCAAGGCCTACCAGCAGCAGGTGGTGAAGAACGCCCAGGCGATGGCCAATACGCTGATCGAGCGTGGCTACAAGATCGTCTCCGGCGGCACCCAGAACCACCTGATGCTGGTCGACATGATCGGCAAGGACGTGTCCGGCAAGGACGCGGAAGCGGCGCTGGGCAAGGCCCACATCACCGTCAACAAGAACTCGGTGCCGAACGACCCGCGTTCGCCGTTCGTGACCTCGGGCCTGCGCCTGGGCACCCCGGCGGTGACCACCCGTGGCTACGTCGAACAGGACTGCGTGGACCTGGCCAACTGGATCGCCGACGTGCTCGACGCGCCGAACGATGACGCCGTCATTGCCCGCGTGCGCGATGCCGTCAGCGCGCAGTGCCGCAAGTACCCGGTCTACGGCTGATCAGGGCCGGGGTCAGAGCCCTTTCCTGGCGGAAAGGGATCCGCCCCCGCCTTCCGGATCGACGCAGGGGTCGGATCCCTTCCCGCAGGGAAGGGCTCTGACCCCGTCACCAGGAATCCCGCGCATGGATGAGCGCCGCCTCAAGTACCTGTACACCGCGCTGGCGGTGCTGTTCGGCCTGCCCAGCCTGTTCTTCGGCGGTGCCGGCGCCTGCATCGCCGTGGTCATGGGCGTGATCGGGCTCGTCTCGCTGGACGCGGACAAACTGTGGTTTGCCGCCGGCATGTTCGCGTGGGGATCGTGCGCGATCGCCGGCCTCGTGGCCTGGGTCGCACTCAGCATCGTCTGGCTGCGCGATGGTGCACGCGGGCTGTACATGGCATCACGCCGCTGGTGGCTGCTGCTGGGCCTGGGCGTGCTGGCAGGCCTGCCCTTGGTGGCGATGGCGCTGTATTACTTCGCCGAGCTGGGTTCGTCCGTGCTCAGCGGGCTGTTCGCCGGGCCGTCCCTGTTGGTGCCCACCGGTACGTTGATCCTCCTGCGGCTGCGTGCTGACGCCCTGGGCGAGCCATCCGGCCCGGCGCGATCAGAGGAGTAGGCCCGCGTGGATGAGCGCCGCCTCAAGTACCTGTACACCGGGCTGGCGGTGCTGTTTGGCCTGCCCAGCCTGGTGGCGGGTGGTGCCGCGGCGACGATGCTGCTGCTGACGGGGCTGGGCCAGTTCGGCCATGGCACGCTGGCCGCGGTGACCCTGATGCCGCTGTGGGGCCTGACCGGCATTGCCGGCTGCCTGGCCTGGTTGTGGCTCAGCGCGGGTTTTCTGATGCAGGGGCGTGCCGGGCTGCACGTGCACCGCCTCTGGTGGTGGATGCTGCTGGCAGGCGGTCTCGCCGCCTTGCCCCCGCTGGGGCTGGCGCTGTGGTGGGGCATCGCCGTGCATGCCGAAGGCATCGGTTTGTTACTGTTGGGCCCGTCGATGCTGGTGCCGGCTGCGATGCTGCTGTGGATCAAAAGCCGCGGATGACGTGGCCCATGGAAGGAGATCGAACGCATGGATGAGCGTCTGCACAAACGCTGGATGGCGATCGCCGGCCTGCTGGTGGGCCTGCCCGCCGTGGCGGCAGGCGGCACGGGTGCCGTGCTGGGGTTGATGGTCGTATGGGACGGCAAGTATCTGACGGGCGACGAGCACTGGCTGTTGCTGCTGTGGTCGTCGGCCGGAATCATCGGCCTGCTGTCGTGGTTGTGGCTGAGCGGCCTGTACCTGTGGCGAGGTGTCACCGGCCTGCGCCACTCCCCGGTTGTCGCCTGGGTAGGGCTGGGGGTGGGGGCCCTGGCCGCATTGGGCGTCGTTGCGGCCACGCTGTACTTCACCTTCAAGCATGGGGAGATCTCGACATTTGCCTTCCTCGGCTTTGGCCCACCGCTGCTGGTGATGGCAGGGCACCTGGTGTGGTTGCGTTGGGCGCGCGCGGCCTCGGCGCCGCCGGCACCCGCTTGAACGCGCAGCGCTGACCGCGCTGAAGGCTCGGTTCGACCGAAATGCAGGCACTTCCGCGCAGACAGCATTTGCTGCCGGGCCCCTTCTCAGGTACCTTTGCGACGCTGCCATGACCGTGGCAATAGGTATTTCCCTGAGCCAGGCGTTCCATGCATTGCCCCTTCTGCCAACATGCCGATACCCGGGTCATCGACTCGCGCGTCTCTGAAGACGGCGCGACGATCCGCCGTCGGCGTGAATGCGAAGCCTGCGGCGAGCGCTTCAGCACCATGGAAACAGTCGAGCTGAAGCTGCCGGCCATCGTCAAGAGCGATGGCACCCGCGAAGCGTTCGACCAGCGCAAGGTCCGCGCTGGCTTCGACCGCGCGCTGCAGAAGCGTGCGGTGGCCGAAGACAAGATCGAAGCGGCAGTACGCGCTGTGGTCCACCAGCTGCGCATCAGCGGTGAGCGCGAAGTGCCCTCGATCAAGGTCGGCGAGTTCGTCATGAACGAACTGCGCAAGCTCGACCATGTCGGCTATGTGCGCTTCGCTTCGGTCTACCGCAGCTTCGAGGACGTGGCCGATTTCCGCGAGGAGATCGAAAAGCTTGAACGCGACCTGCCGTCCAGTACCGAACAGCTGCAGCTGCTGGGCGACGTGATCGCCCTGACCAAGAAGAAGAAGGGCTGACCGCCTCTGCCTTGGTGGGTGCCAACCTTGGTTGGCGCTGATGGCGCCCATCCACGCATGGCGTGGATCTACTTTGTCCTGGCGGGTCTCAACCTTGGTTGGCACTGATGGCGTGGATCTCCTTTGCTCTGGTGGGTGCCAACCTTGGTTGGCACTGATGGCATGGATCCACACCGGCGGCGTTACCATGGCCGCATGACCACTTCGTTCTCCATCCTCGACCACCTGCACATGGCCAACGCACTTCGCCTGGCCGGGCGTGCCGCCTACACCACCCGCCCCAACCCGATGGTCGGCTGCGTGATCGCCCATGGCGAACGCGTGGTCGGGCAGGGCTGGCACCAGCGCGCCGGTGGACCGCACGCCGAAGTGTTCGCGCTGCGCGAGGCCGGCAGCGAAGCCCGCGGTGCCACTGCCTACGTCACCCTGGAGCCCTGTGCGCACTACGGGCGCACGCCGCCGTGTGCGCTGGCGCTGATCGAAGCAGGCGTGTCGCGCGTGGTCGCGGCGATGCGCGATCCGTTCCCCAAGGTCGATGGCGGTGGCTTCGATCTGCTGCGCAATGCCGGCATCGAAGTTGTCGAAGGGCTGATGGCGGCGCAGGCGCGCGAGCTCAACAAAGGTTACCTGTCGCGCGTGGAGCGCAACCGCCCATGGCTGCGGGTGAAACTGGCCGCCAGCCTTGATGGCCGCACCGCGATGGCCGATGGCAGCTCCAAGTGGATTACCGGCCCGGCTGCGCGCGAAGACGTGCAGCACTGGCGGGCACGCGCTGGCGCGATCCTGACCGGTGCCGATACCGTACTCGCCGACGACCCGATGCTGACCGTGCGCTTGGCCGGCACCGAGGTGATGCCGCCACTGCGCGTGGTGCTCGACTCGCGCCTGCGTTCGCTCGAATGCAGGCGCGTGCGCGAGGGCGGGGCACCGACGCTGTACCTGCACGATGCGGCGGTGAGTGCGCCGGATGCGGCGGACGCAGAATTTGCCAGCGTGCCCAGCGCAAAGGGACGGTTGGATCTGGGCGCGGTGCTGGCGCTGCTGGCCGAGCGCGGCATCAATGAAGTGCACACCGAAGCCGGCGCGACGCTGGCGGGTGCGCTGCTGCGCGGCGGCTGGGTGGACGAACTGCTGCTGTACCAGGCCCCCACGTTGCTGGGCGACAACGGACGCCCGTTGCTGGCCGGTCTCGGCATCGACGCCATGGACCAGCAGCGTCGCCTGCGTGTGGTTGACCAGCGCCAGGTGGGCGAGGACATCAGGCTGCTGCTGCGCCCATGAAGGACTAACGTGGAGCAAGGGCTACGCCCTCGGCGTCAGGTTGCTTCGTCGTCTTCTTCGCCGACCGGGCACTGGCCCTTCCACTGCTGTTTCCACAGCACATGCAGGTTGCGGCAGTACGCGCCCAGCGCCTCGCCCGGCAGTTGCCTGGCCTTCAACCGCAGCTGGTGCCGCGTGAAACCGTCGTCGTACTCATGGGGCAGTACCAGCACGGCACACTGGTCGTGATACATCAGGAACGCGTGGCAGTCATCGTCTTCGCTCATCCACGCATCCAGCTGCCTGTCGCTCAGCTGGGTCGACTCGAAGGCGACCGAGGGTTGGACGACGAAAATCTTGGTGGCTTTGAACCTGGATGCTTCGGCCTGCCAGCACACCATCAGCGCCAGCACCATGATCGCGATCGATGTCATACGGTGTTTCATGCGGTTGCCCCGGTGGAAGAGGGCAACAGCATTGACCATGCAGGCTGCGCAGGGCCATGCAACGGTTCTGAAAGTGCGATCACCTCTGTCGTCGTCGAAGATGGGCCGAGCACGGATGACCTGCACGTTTCGCCCGCCATCCGGCCAGCGCCGTCACACTGGGAGGATGCTATGTGAGATCGCACAGCTCATCCGGACCTGGCACTACCGGTTCTTCCAGCCAGACGTCGAAGGGTAGCAGCCGCCACAGAATGGCCTGGTACAACTGCTGCATGCGCTCGGCATGCGCGAACGCATGGCGTGCCTGGTATCCGCCGACTACCGGCGTGCAATGCGGTACGGCCGGCGCCTCGCGCAGTAGTGTGGCCCAACGCTGGAACAAGGCATCGATACGCGCTTGGCGCTCGATTTCCGGCGCGGCGCGCATCGCCAGATAGGCCTGACGCAGCGGCTCTACGTCCGGATGCTGGCACACCAGCGTGTACATGCCGATCTCCGGCGAGCCCAATGGCACGAATTCCCGAGCAGCACAGTTGACCCTCGGCAGCCGCAACGCCAGTGCCTCGGCAAAGGCTGCAGTGACGTCGGGCGAGGGCGCTGCGAAGTCCTGGCGCGACAACCACGCCGGAACGTCTTCGATGATGGGGCGCCAGTCCATGGCTTCGCCAGGGTCGAGGTTCTCGCCCAGTGCCCGCAGCAACTGCCGCGCTTCGGCATCGTTCTGCAGCAGCACCCGCGCCTGCAGCGTGTACTCGGCCTGCGGCGGGAGATCGGCAGGCACGCCTTCGCCTTCGATGCGCTCGTCCCATGCCTGCATCGGCATCAACAGCCTGCGGATGTCGGCGTCGAAATACAGCATCTCAATGCTGTCCCACGGTCCGTCGCCGTTCCTGATGAAGCGCATGCTTCCTTCATGCAGCGCATCGGGTGCACTACGCAGCGCCGTTGCGTACGCCGTACGGAAGGACGCATCATCCATCGGGTCGCCCTTTCCATCCTTCATCCGTTCTCGGCTCCCACGATAGGCCTCGAAGTGCCTGGACATGTCTGGCAGCACGCACCGATAGGTCACGGTGCCAACGCTGAGTGTTCCAATCTCTTCAACATCGCTGCCGGTTGCCCGGCAGTGAATGCGCTTCCGGCGTACCTGCAGGGCGTCGGCAATCGCCTCGCCGTGTACCTCCGCTAGGTTCTGGAAGGCGCGGCCCTCTACCTTCAGTTCGATGTCGGCCGGCACCGGCGTGGCGGCGGTCTGCAGGCTGCGGCGGAGCCGGTCCTTGGCGGGCGTATCGTCCTGGAACCTGGCCTGAGCATATGCATCGAAGGTTGCTTCCAGCGAAAGCGCGGCAGGTTCAGCGGCTGCCGCCCAGAGCGGCGAGCCCAGCAGCAGGGCCACCAGATGCCGGATCATGAAGGATCCCGACATCATTCGGTCTTCTCCCTGTTCCACAGCTCCCGGTTGCGCTCATGGACGATCTGGCAGTCGCGCGTTGCCTCCGCGTCGCTCATTCCCTCCACACGCTTGAGCAGATTGCGTTGCAGTACGCCGTTGCTCAGGAAGGGGCTCTGGGGATGATGCCGGGCAAAGAACCCCAGCTGGGCGGCCATCATCAGGTCGCAGGTGGGTATGCCGGTAACCACAGGTACGGCTTCCGCTTCGATCCGCGTATTCCATGCGTCGAAGGGCAGTATCCGTTGCAGCAGTGCCGTACCGAGCAACGGCAGGTCGAGAGCCATCCAGTGGCCGCTGCCTGCGGACTGCAGGAACACAGTGCTGCCCTCATGTGAATGATCCGGCGCGTCGCGCAGGGCATTGGCGAATGCCGCGAAGAGCGCCCTGGCGTGTTCGGGATCATCGCCGACGTCGGCGCGTCGCTTCTGCGCGTCCCGGTAGGTCGGAAAGAAGCCCGAGAGGTCGGGGAAAGCGCACCGATACGCCACGGTCGCCTGTGGCGTTGAATGCACCGTCTCCCGGGTGATGTCGGTGATGGTGCAGGACATGGCCTTCTGCCGCATCTCCAGAGCACTGGCAACCGGTTCCATTGCTGTACCGTTGAAGGCGACCTTGGGCAGCTGAAGCGCATCGATGGCGTTGACGGTCACCTCAACGCTGTCGCTGTTCGCAAATGCACGCAGATGGTGGCGCAGCTTTTCCTTCGACGGCGTATCGCCGTGAACGATGACCTGCACATAGGTCTCGAAGGTCTCTTCCAGCGAGAGCGCTGCAGGGTGCGCGGCGGTAGCGGTGAGCGGCGCTCCCAGCAGCAGGATGGCGATGGATTTCAGCATGGCGGCACAGGGGCAGTCCGGGAGGGCCCTGAGGATCAGGGGCACCTCATGCAGGGGTCCATGCAACTTGTCTGAAAATGTGTGGCGTTGGGGAAGGCGCGCGCCTGAACCGGTGGCATAGGCTCACGCGAATCTGTCGGTCCGCATCGTCGGTGTCATGGCCCGCGGAACCGGACCGAGGAGGCCATGGCGTCAACCGCGTCTTCCACTTCTTTGGAACTGTCTGCCGGCAGGATGGCAACCAAACGGACGAAACGCTCATCCGGCCACAGGGCGAGATAGTTGCGGTAGTGGCGTCCGTCGGGTGTCACCCCATCAACCCGGTGCCCGGCGATACCGCCGAACGGCACGTTCTCCCTTGAGGTGATCGTTCCGCCCTGAATGCTGACGGTCCCTGCAATCAACTGATCGGACACCTTCTCTGGATCGTCAGAGGCAAAGGGGAGAGAAAGCTGCGACGCGACAATTACCAGGGGCTGCAGACCATCGGGATCAGTATCCAGTTCACCGGCCGTAAGTGCCACGGCTGATCCGGACAGGGTGTCCAGCAGGCGGAAAGGGGACGCCGGCTCAACGCTGAAAGGCATCGCGGCGATCCTCTGCTCAAGCGTGGCCTGCGGACGCAGTGTTACGGTCGCCAAGGCCTGCATCGCCTGCCTGTGCGTCAGTGCATGGTCACGCGGGGCTTGAACCGTAATCATGACGGTGGGGGAGCCGCTGAAAAGCGCCATCCACTTTTCGAAGGTGTAACCGTGCGCGACCTGGCTGCCCGATGACCACCGGGATCGTCCGCCGCTCGACGCTGAGCGACTCCAGATGATCGACCTGCACGCCCTGGCTGGCGAAGCGGCGACGCGCAGCGGGCTCATCCACGAACAGTCCGCTGACTGTGCTGCTGGCCTCGGAGGGCAGCTCGGCGACCAGGATGCTGGCACGGCCGTCATCACTGACAAACCCGGAGAAGTTGGGGGCGGGGGCGAACCCGGGAGGCGGCGACGTACGTGGTGTCAGGCGCGTCGCGCAGGGTTGCCGCATAGATGCGAAGGAACGTTCTGAAAGCATCGCCATCAGGGTCCCCGGCACGTGAGCGCGCCAGATTCTCCCGATAGGCGTCAAAGGCGCCAGAAACATCGGGAAGCGTGCACTGGTAGTCCACAACACCGCGATGGGAGGAGCTGTCCTCCTCGGTTCTGACCGAACGGCAGTGAATGGTCTTCCGGCGCGCGTTGATCGCACTGGCCGCGGGCTCTTCGAAACCAGTGGCAAGATTCTCGAATGCGTAGAGTGCGTCAACGACGTCTCCGATGTCGGGATAGTTGTCCGGGTCTGCAGTGCGCAGGCTGTTTCGCAGCGCAGTTCTGGCGTCCTCGTCATTCTGGGTGATGACGCGCGCATAGGCAGCGAAGGTGTCTTCCATTGAAAGCGCTGCAGCATCTGCGCCCAGCGGCGCGCACAGGAGCAGGGCGAAAAGAAGTCTCAACATGACGTGGACGGAAGCGGCGGAAGTCCCTGAGGATCAGGGGCGCTCCATGCATTGGTCCATGCAACTTGTCTGAAAATTACGCATTGCTCTCGTGGCAACAACCTCGGAGAAAGTTGAAACTTTCTTCATAGCCGCCTTCGTGACGCGAATGCACAGTGCTGGGTTTCCCAGAGCGGTGATCATCGTGGCGCAGTCCTTCCGGATCCGTATGCTTCCAGCGCTCCTTGCGCTTGGGATGGTTGTTTCGCCTGGCGCCTTCGCAGATGGCGATGATCCCGCTGCCGTGCGTGCCATCACAAGCGCGCAGGCGTTGCAGGACCTGGCCGCCGTCATCGAGTGCCGGGCTCCCACCTCGGTACGCGAGCCGCTGTCGCGAAATGTGTGGGATGTCGTGCTGGGTGATGGCAAGCGTGCAAAGCCGCCATTCGATGCGTGGATCGTTGTCAAACAGCCCAATTCGTATCTGCATGAGGTCGAGCTGCCTAGTCCGATCACTGTATTCGGCTACCCGACCCAGCGCATCGCAGTGCTGTCGGAAGGGACGATGGCCATCCTTGATGATGTCTCCTTTGAGACGATATCCAAGCAGCTGGAAATGAATCCGCTACATGCAACCGCCGCCCCTCACATCCATGTGCGGAACCTGTCCTTGCGCAATGTCAGCGAAATCGGCTTTTCGGTTCGTTCACTTACGGCGTCGCGCGTCTCTACCCACCCCGACTCTGTGCTGGTGGGGTGCGAGGAGCGCTACGACACGCGGATGGAGCAGTTGCTCAGGCGCGGCAAGGAACCTGACGTGGTGTTCGCGCCGGGTGTGGATATCGCCACTGAGCTCGATGACGTGCTGAGCTGCAACGCCGACGCACTGCGCAATTACACGGCCGATTGGGCGGTGACCATGTCGGCGCACACCACTGATACGCGTTTCAAAGGCTGGAAGGATGGAGAAGATGAAGAGGGCAATCGCTGGTGGGTGCCGCCGGCACCGATCATGATCGCCGGCAGGCCCGTCTCGCGCTTGGTCAAGGTGGGTCAGACCTTGTACGCAGAGCTGGACGGGGATATCGCCGAAACGCTGGCCGAAGAATGGCTTCTGCCACCCTACGATGGCTGGAGCGACGCTGCTTTCGTAGGCTTCTACGATACCGGCACGGCGGCCGATGGCTGGCTGGAAGATCGCGCGCGCATCGTGCGTGCGTGGGCGCCCGGCAAGACCCTGCACGGCTGCGAGTACCAGCAGAATCGTCCGGAGTTCGGTGAACATCCGGACGATGATGACGAAGGATGACGGCAGCCTGGTGTCGCCGGGCATGACCCGGCGCTACCGCTTACCGGCTCACGCGCATTCGTCGGTCCACATCATCTCGGCGATCGGGCGCAGTGCCTTGCACTCCTGCGTCATCTCATCGGTCGACTTCACCTGCGCCTTGGCCTTCAGTTCCTCGGCCATCGCGTCCACGCCGCTGATCTGGTCGGGTGCGATCTTCGCCACGCAGGCGCGGTGCTGCTGCAGCAGCAGGTCGCAGCCTGGTACGCCGGTCACTTTCGGCGCGTTGGCTGCCTGCGCGTCCTGCATCCAGTCCTCGAACGGTGCCAGTGCACCGGCTACGGTGCCCACCAGGTCATCGAAGTTGCCGCTGTACCAGTAGCCGTTGTCCTTGGCCGGGTACAGGGTGAAGGTGCTGCTGACCGGCACGCGCGCGCCACTCTGCAGTGCCTGGGTATAGGCATCGGTGAACTGCTTGCGCGCGGCCGGGCTGGCATTGTCGGCCAGGCTGGCAGCGAACAGCGGGCGCACCTTGCCCAGGTCGGGCAGCTGGCAGCTGTAGGTGATCCGCGCCAGCTTCTGGTCTTCAACGTATTCGTTGTCTTCGATCACGCTCTTGGTCGCGCGGCACTTCGAATCACGCAGCGCCTTGGCATACAGCGCTTCGGTGCCCGCAGCGTCGACCTTGGCGCCGGTGCTGGCCAGTACGGTCTGCCAGGGTTCGGCCAAGGCCTTGGCCAGCGCACCCGGGTTGGGGGTCACGGCATCCTGGCCCTCGAACGCCGGCTTCAGTGCGTCGTTGAGCGTGCGCGTGGCGGCCGCGTCGTCTTCCAGCAGCACGCGTGCATACAGGTCGAAGGCCTGCTCGGGCGTCAGTTGGGCCGGTGCCGCGCTGGCAATCAGCGGGGCGCACAGCAGCACGCTGGCCAGAAGGGTACGGGTGGGGGTCTTCATGACGGTGTTTTCCTGTTCCAGAGGCGCGCAAGCCTAGCGCATCTGCCCACACTTTCGATGGCGCGATGCAGCCAGGTGACGGTGTGCAGTGGACAAAAAAAACGGGCCCCTTGCGGGGCCCGTTCGATCGCACGACGAGGAGCGATCGTTGGATCAGAAGCTGGCGCGGACGCCGGCCGAGTACTGGGTGACATCGCGGTAGCCGGAGATCTCGCCCACCAGACCCCAGGTCTTGGTGAAGTTGATCTGGCCACCCAGGGTGCCGACCCAGGTGCCCTTGAAGTTGTTGCCACCGTCCATGTAGCCGGTCTTGACCCAGGCTTCGGTCATGCGCGACGGCTTGCCACGCAGGCCCACGGTGACGCGGCCCAGGTTGGTGTGATCCTTCTGGCTGAAACGCAGGCCGTCGTAGCGGACGGTGGCTTCGGCGTTCTGGCGCACCCACGCGGCATCGGCGGTGAAGTCCAGGCGGTCGGTCCACGGCATGTGGTAGCCGATGCCGAGCTCCGGCTGGTTCAGTTCCAGCTTCAGCGAATCATTGCCGTAGTGATTGGTCTTGCTGGTACGCGACCAGCCACCGAACACGTAGACCTGTTCGGCGATGGCTACCGAGCCACGCAGGTAGCCGCCGTCGACCTTCGGGTCGTCCAGTGCGTTGTCGTCAACCTTGACCTGCGTCCAGCCGCCTTCAACGTAGGTGTAGCTCAGGGCGTCGGCCGAAGCCGAGAACGGGGCGGCGGCCAGCAGGGCGGCCACGATCAGGATCTTGCGCATGGGAATTCCTGTGAATTTCAGTCCATTGGCGGGCCTGCCCTGCGGGCTGCCCGTGGCGACCTCATGTCGTCCGGGGCAGAATTTTAATGAAAGTTTTACAAATTGCGAGCGACGGCCGTCACAGCTGTGGCATCCGACCCCGTTCAGCCCGGGCTGGTACACTAGCCACGCCGGTTCGCCGGTACACAAACGTCTTCAGGGCGGGGTGCAATTCCCCACCGGCGGTAGGTGCACAAGCACGAGCCCGCGAGCGCTCCGGCCCACGGCCGGGGGTCAGCAGATCCGGTCCAATGCCGGAGCCGACGGTCATAGTCCGGATGAAAGAAGACGGTGCCACAGGGCTCATGCCCTGCGTGCGCCTGTTTGCCTTGCGGCGTTTTTCGCTCACATTCCGCGGAGAACGTTACGTGTTTACTGGAATCATCGAAGGCGTCGGCCGTCTGGCCGCTCGCGAACCCATCGGCGGCGATGTCCGCTTCACCTTCAATGTCGGGAATCTGCCGTTCGACAACGTGCAGATGGGCGAGAGCATTGCCATCAACGGCGTCTGCCTCACCGTCATCGCATTCGACGCCAGCAGCTTCCAGGCCGATGCCTCCACCGAGACCCTGGGCCTGACCACGCTGGGTCAGCTGGGCGAAGGGGCGGTCATCAACCTGGAGCGTGCCATGCGCCCGACCGACCGCCTGGGCGGCCATCTGGTCAGCGGCCACGTCGACGGCTTGGGCCAGGTGCTGTCCATCCACGAAGACGCGCGTGCCCAGCGCTGGCGTTTCGCCGCGCCGGCGGCGCTGCGCCGCTACATCGCCAAGAAGGGCTCGATCTGCGTGGACGGCGTCAGCCTCACCGTCAACGAAGTGGACGATGAAGGTTTTGAGGTCGCCCTGATCCCGCACACGGTCGCCAACACTGCCTTCTCCGCCGCAGGCGTGGGCAGCGCGGTCAATCTTGAAATCGATCTGGTCGCCCGTTATGTGGAGCGGCTGATCAGTGTGCCGACCAACGGTCAGCACCCACAGGGAGATGTCGCATGAATTTCGCCCCGATTCCGGACATCCTGGAAGACATCCGCCTGGGCCGCATGGTCGTCATCGTCGATGACGAAGACCGGGAGAACGAAGGCGACCTGATCATGGCCGCCGAGCTGGTCAAGGCCAGCGACATCAACTTCATGGTCACCCACGGCCGTGGCCTGGTGTGCCTGCCGCTGAACCGTACCCGCGCCGCCGATCTCGGCCTGGCGCCGATGGTGCAGGCCAATACCGCCCAGTTCCAGACCAACTTCACGGTCAGCATCGAGGCCGCCGAGGGCGTCACCACTGGCATTTCGGCGCATGACCGCGCCCACACCATCCGCACCGCGGTGAAGCCCAACGCCAAGCCGTCGGACCTGCACCAGCCGGGCCACATCTTCCCGCTGATCGCCCAGCCGGGTGGCGTGCTGACCCGCGCCGGCCACACCGAAGCGGCCGTGGACATGGCCATGCTGGCCGGGCTGGAACCGGCCGGCGTGCTGGTGGAGATCCTGAACCCGGATGGCAGCATGGCGCGCCGCCCGGAGCTGGAAGTGTTCGCCCGCGAGCACGGCCTGAAGATGGGCTCCATCGCCGACCTGATTGCCTACCGCCTGGCCACCGAAAAGACCGTTGAACGCGTCGATGAACGTGAGATCGACACCGAATTCGGCCCGTTCAAGCTGGTGACCTACCGCGACCGCATTGCCCATGACCTGCATTTCGCGCTGGTACGTGGCACGCCGGATGCGGACACCCCGACCCTGGTGCGCGTTCAGGTGGAAAACCCGCTGGCCGACCTGCTGCACTGGCGCCGCGATGACTTCGGCGTGGCCGCCACCGATGCCCTGCGCGCGATCGATGCCGAAGGCGCCGGCGTGATGGTGGTGCTGCAGGCCCCGCGCGACGGTGAAGCCCTGCTGGCCCGCCTGCGCCAGCAGCCGGCGCCGGTGGTACCGGGCAAGGACAAGGACGTGAGCCAGTGGCGCCGCAACGGTGCCGGTGCGCAGATCCTGTCCGACCTGGGCCTGGGCAAGCTGCGCGTACTGGGCACCCCGCGCCGCCAGATCGGCCTGGCCGGTTACGGCCTGGAAGTGGTGGAGGCGGTCACCCTGTAATGGGTAGTGCCGGCCGCTGCGCCGAGGGCCTGATGCGCGTGCAGCTGGATTTCGGCGTGCCGGT
>NZ_JAPTFQ010000161.1:0-1031 GCF_030985535.1 Stenotrophomonas sp. Sm2128 | reverse complement strand
GGCCACGAAGTCGTAGGACAGCGTGGCCGCGATGACGGGCGGCCCCTCGGTAGTGATCGACAGCTGCCACCTGCGCAGCTGCAGCGGCGCGAACGTCAGCGGCGGCGTGCCTGGCCCCACCAGTTCGACACCCTCGCCATTCTCCAGCACCACCGAGGCCAAGGTCTGAGGCTGCAGATAGGCGTTCCAGACCTGCACAAATCGCACCTGGTTGGTCACCAGATTACCGAGGTCAATGCGCAGCGGCAGGATGTGGATTCGGTGGTACCAGTCATCGAAGGAGGTGCGCAGCGCGGGACCGGCCGAGCGCTGTTCGGGTTCGACAATGGTGGCCTCACGTGCCGGGCCCGCCAGCACGCGAGCGCTGGCAAGCGCGCCACGAAATGGCACTGGAATCCGCGTGCGTGCGATGTCCAGGTTCCGGCTTCGCCAGTTCGGCCCCGCGCTGATCGAGGTGGAAAGGAGAAGCGCCATCAGGACTTCCGGACTGCCCAGCCATAGGCGTTGCTTGCCGGAGGCTGGTTCGAACCGCTGGCCATCGTTAGCTTGCGTACCCACGGGAACACAACCCAAGTCTCAGCACCGATCGCGATCTCCTGCTCGGGTTCCAATTTTTCCAGGTAGCAGGCCCGCAGCCCGATCACCTCGCCGATCGGCGACAGGTTGGGGGTGGTTCCAGCTCGCCTGACCCACAACTGGATCGGGTGAAAGATGCTGCGACCGGAAAAGGTGTTCTCATCGGCGTTGCCTAACGCTCGGCCTAGCCAGAGGTGATCAATCGTTATGTCGTTGTATGACCCCTGGTAGCTCGGGCCAACGCCACTGCCAGCCTGACCCTCCGTGCCAAGTGACCCAGCATAGTTGTTGCAGATCATGTGGTAGCTATTGCTACGCCCGTCCTCGATAGAGTCGGCCCGCACCTGTCCGCAACCCAACCCGGTGGTGTATCCAAACAGCACCACCGTTGGGGCGTTGGTACCGATCACACCACTGGAGCTGGTGTTCAGTGGCCAGTATGTGCCATCGACATA
>NZ_JAPTFQ010000160.1:0-1053 GCF_030985535.1 Stenotrophomonas sp. Sm2128 | reverse complement strand
TTACTCGATGATCTTCGAGACCACGCCGGCGCCGACGGTACGGCCGCCTTCGCGGATGGCGAAGCGCAGGCCTTCGTCCATTGCCACCGGGTTGATCAGGGTGACGACCATCTTGACGTTGTCACCCGGCATCACCATTTCGACGCCTTCCGGCAGAGCAGCTGCGCCGGTGATGTCGGTGGTGCGGAAGTAGAACTGCGGGCGGTAGCCGTTGAAGAACGGGGTGTGACGGCCGCCCTCGTCCTTCGACAGGACGTAGACTTCGCCTTCGAACTTGGTGTGCGGCTTGATCGAACCCGGCTTGGCCAGGACCTGGCCACGCTCGACGTCATCACGCTTGGTGCCGCGCAGCAGCAGGCCAGCGTTGTCGCCTGCCTGACCCTGGTCCAGCAGCTTGCGGAACATTTCAACGCCGGTCACGGTGGTCTTCTGCACCGGACGGATGCCGACGATTTCGATTTCGTCGCCAACCTTGATCACGCCGCGCTCGATACGACCGGTCACCACGGTGCCGCGGCCCGAGATCGAGAACACGTCTTCCACCGGCATCAGGAACGGCTTGTCGATCGCGCGCTCCGGCTCCGGAATCCAGCTGTCCAGGGCGTCGACCAGCTTCAGGATGGCCGGCACGCCGATGTCGCTCTGGTCACCTTCCAGCGCCAGACGGGCCGAACCAGCGATGATCGGGGTGTCGTCGCCCGGGAAGTCGTACTTGCTCAGCAGCTCGCGCACTTCCATCTCGACCAGCTCGAGCAGCTCGGCGTCGTCCACCATGTCGGCCTTGTTCAGGAACACGACGATGTACGGCACGCCGACCTGACGCGACAGCAGGATGTGCTCGCGGGTCTGCGGCATCGGGCCGTCAGCGGCCGAGCACACCAGGATCGCGCCGTCCATCTGGGCGGCACCGGTGATCATGTTCTTGACGTAGTCAGCATGGCCCGGGCAATCGACGTGGGCGTAGTGACGGACCGGGGATTCGTATTCGACGTGCGCGGTCGAGATCGTGATACCACGAGCCTTTTCTTCCGGAGCGGCGTCGATCGAGGAGTA
>NZ_JAPTFQ010000015.1:0-70076 GCF_030985535.1 Stenotrophomonas sp. Sm2128 | reverse complement strand
CCCCGCCACGGCTTCGGTATGCTGGCGCCCTTTCCTGAATCCGGCGCCGCGAGCGCACTGCCGATGAGCCTGTTCCGCCCCCGCATGCTGCTGTCCGTCGCCCTGATCGGCCTGCTGGCCGGCTGCGGTGGCGATCCGGTCCGCCCTACGCCGCCGGCGCCGACCGTGGTGCCACAGGCCAAGCCGGTGAAGATCGGCATCGCACTCGGCGGTGGCGCGGCCAAGGGCTTTGCCCACATCGGCGTGATCAAGATGCTGGAGGCCAATGGCTTCGAACCGGCGGTGGTGTCCGGCACCAGTGCCGGCAGCGTGGTCGGCGCGCTGTACGCCAGCGGCATGGACGCGTTCCAGATGCAGAGCAAGGCGGTGGCGCTGGATGAAGCCAGCATCCGCGACGTGCGGCTGTTCTCCGGTGGCCTGGTGCAGGGCCAGAAGCTGCAGGACTACGTCAACGAACAGGTTGCCAACCGTCCGGCCGAACGCCTGAAGAAGCCGTTCGCCGCCGTCGCCACCCAGCTGGAAACCGGCGAGCGCGCGATCTTCGTGCGCGGCAACGTCGGCCAGGCGGTGCGTGCGTCGAGCAGCATTCCCGGCGTGTTCGAACCGGTGAAGATCGGTGGTCGCAACTACATCGATGGCGGTGTGGTCAGCCCGGTGCCGGTGGATGCCGCGCGCCAGCTCGGCGCCGACTTCGTGATCGCCGTGGACATCTCCAGCAAGGCCAGCGGCAAGGCGCCGACCGACATGCTGGGCATCGTCAACCAGTCCATCTCGATCATGGGCCAGCGCCTGGGCGAACAGGAACTGGCACGCGCCGACATCGTCATCCGGCCGAAGGTGCTGGACATCGGCGCTGCCGATTTCAGCCAGCGCGGCACGGCGATCCTGGAAGGCGAAAAGGCCGCGATGGCCGCAATGCCGCAGATCCGCGCCAGGATCCAGCAGCTGCAGCGTGCGCGTGCTGCGGCCGCTGCACCGGCGCCGGTGGCTGCCCCCAAGTGCGAGGAAGCCTCGCGCCTGGGCAAGCTGATGGGCCGCAAGGACAAGTGCTGATCCCTTGATGCCTGGCCACCGGGCATGCCCGGTGGCCGCTCAGGACTCCAGCTGCGAAAGCGGCAATGCCTGGAAGCCCTTCACCGTGCGCAGCACGAAGCTGGAGTTGGCATCGGCCACGCCACCGGCGTTGAGCAACCGGTCCAGCAGGAAGCGCGAGAAGTGCTCCAGGTCGCGCACGTAGACGTGCAGCAGGTAGTCCATGTCGCCGGTCAGCGCATGGCAGGCCACCACCTCGTCCCACGCTTGCACGCTGTCCACGAAGTGGCCGATGGCGGCCTGGTCGTGCTTTTCCAGCTGCACGCGCACGAAGGCCTGCAGGCCCAGCCGCAGCTGCCGCGGCTCCAGCCGCGCGCCATAGCCGACGATCACACCCTCGCTTTCCAGCCGCTGCAACCGCCGCAGGCAGGCCGAAGGCGAAAGATTCACCCGCGCCGCCAGTTCGGCGTTGGTGGCGCGCCCATCCCGCTGGATTTCAGCCAGCAGGCGTATATCCGTGCGATCAAACTGGACTTCTCCGGCCATTGTTGCCCCGCAACATGGTGAGTACGCAAGGATATTGCGCCAACAGGGCCAACGGGCGCAACGTTTGCAACCCTGTTGCGCGCGCTCTGCCCTAGCATCGTAGGCATCCCGTCAAGGAGTGCCCCATGGACCTCGCCCAGCCCCGCCGCGTCGAACACCAGCAGACCGACAAGGGCTACGTGCCGGTGTACACCACCGCGCTCGTCGAGCAGCCGTGGGACACCTATACCGCCGACGACCACGCCACCTGGAGCACGCTGTACCAGCGCCAGCGTGAGCTGCTGGTCGGCCGCGCCTGCCAGGAGTTCCTGGATGCACAGGACGAGATGGGCATGAGCGCGCACATGATTCCGCGCTTCGACCAGCTCAACGAAGTACTGGGCGCCGCCACCGGCTGGACCCTGGTCGGCGTTGAAGGCCTGCTGCCGGAACTGGATTTCTTCGACCACCTGGCCAATCGCCGTTTTCCGGTGACCTGGTGGATCCGTCGCCCGGACCAGATTGATTACATCGCCGAGCCGGACCTGTTCCACGATCTGTTCGGCCACGTGCCGCTGCTGATGAACCCGGTGTTCGCCGACTACATGGAGGCGTACGGCTGTGGCGGCGTCAAAGCCCATGCGATCGGCCCGGACGCGCTGCAGAACCTCACGCGCCTGTACTGGTACACGGTGGAATTCGGCCTGATCGACACGCCCGAGGGCCTGCGCATTTACGGCGCCGGCATCGTGTCGTCGAAGGGCGAGTCGCTGTACTCGCTGGAATCGGCCGCGCCCAACCGCATCGGCTTCGACCTGCAGCGGATCATGCGCACGAAGTACCGCATCGACACCTTCCAGAAGACCTACTTCGTCATCGACAGCTTCGAACAGCTGATGCAGGCGACGTCGCCGGACTTCACCCCGATCTACGCGGCACTGTCTGATCAGGCGCATCTGCCGGCAGGCGATGTGCAGGGCGATGACCGCGTGTTCCAGAAGGGCACCGGTGAAGGCTGGGCCGACGGCGGCGACGTGTAAGCACACGGCGTACAGCGCTTCGCATTGAAGGGAAAACGGCGCACCTGGATGCGCCGTTTTCGTTGTTGCCTGCCTGCGCCATTGCAGCGGCGCAGGCGAGGGCAGGGCACTCAGGCGTCCACGGCGCGGCAGGAACCACGCACCATCAACTGCGGATGCACGCTGGCTGCGGTCGGCGCATCCGGCAGATCGGTCTGCACCAGCATCGCTGCGGCCATGCGGCCGATGTCGGACACGTGGCGGCGCACCGAGGTCAGCGGCGGCCACAGCCGCGAGGCCAGCGGGCTGTCGTCGTAGCTGACGATCGACAGCTGCTGTGGCACGGCAATACCCGCACGCAGCGCGACCTGGTAGACACCGGCCGCCATCTCGTCGTTGCCGGCGAAGATCGCACTGGGGCGTTGTCCGCCCAGCAGCAACCGTTCGGCGGCATGCACGCCGGATTCGAAGGTGTCGCCCGCTTCCAGCACGCGCTCGCCCGGCAAGGTCAGCCCCACCTGGGCCAACCGGTCAAGGAAGCCATGGGTACGCTCACGCGCCGCGCGCCGGTCACCCGGTCCGGCGATCACCGCGATGTCGCGGTGGCCGAGCGAGAGCAGGTAGCCCGCTGCTGCTGCCGCGCCATCGCGATCGTGGGTGACCACCGCCTGCACGTCTTCTTCCGACGCATGCGCGTTGATCCGCACGTAGCGGCAGTCGATGTCGTCCAGCATCTGCGCGAGTGCAACCGATTCGGATGCACGCGGGCCGAGGATCACCCCATGCAGCTTCTGCTGCTGCACGAAGCGGCGCACGCCCTGCGCGCACTCCGGGTCCTGGCTGTCGCAGGGATGCACCACCAGCTCATAGCCGGTGCCGCGCAGCGCTTCCAGCGCGCCGTGCTGCAGGTCGACAATGCATTGGGCGCCGGGGTCGTCGTACACCAGCCCGATCAGGAAGGAACGGCGGAACGCGAGTCCGCGCGCCAGGGGGTCGGGCACGTAACCGACCTCGCGCATCAACGCCTCGACCTTGTCGCGGGTGTCTTTGCGCACCAGCGGCGAGTTGTTGATGATTCTTGAAACCGTTTTCTTGGAAACTCCCGACAGTCGTGCGATGTCGTTGATCGTGGCAGCCTTGCCTTTCGATGCCGGCAACGCGGCATCGCTCATATTTCGCACTGACATGTATAGAACCAGGTAAGTCGGAGAATTCTAGCCTTGCGCCCGTTGGGCGCGAAGTTGCGGAATGTCGCAGCTGGAGCGGCACAGATCGTGTTCGACACGTTCCACCGCGTGAGGTTCCATTGTGATCGCTCTACTGCGTTTGCATCTGAACCGTTTTTCACGCGTGCTTGCCATGAATGCGGGTGCCACGCGCGCGAACACCAACATTCCCTTAACCATGCTCCGCTACAGTCGGGGCATGGACCTGCAGACTTCTCCGTTTCCGGCGTTCCGTGGCCGCGACCGGTTGATCGCCGCAGTCGACGCGGCGATGACCTCCGGTGATGCCGGGCGCATCACCGCCGACCTGCAGCTGGCGCTGCAGGAAGCCATCGCGGACAGCCGCATCGAGCTACCCGAATGCGTGCACCGTCCGGTCAGTGATCATTACGCGCGACGCCCGCTGTACCACAGCCAGGAACACGGCTACAGCGTGATTGCCATGAGCTGGGGCCCAGGGCAGGGCACGCCGCTGCACGACCACGATGCCATGTGGTGTGTGGAGGGCGTGTGGTTGGGGGAACTGGAGATCACACGTTACGAGCTGCTGGAGTGCGCCGGCGAACGCTGGCGCTTCCGACGCCACGCCGCGCTGCGCGGCGGCTGCGGCAGCGCCGGCAGCCTCATTCCACCTCACGAATACCACACCCTGCGCAATGCCAGCGATGAAGCCCTGGCCATTTCGGTGCATGTATACGAAGCGCCGATGGAACGTTCCGCGGTGTTCGACCCGCTTGGGGGTGACTGGTACCAGCGCCGCATCCAGGCACTGCAGGCCGACGCAGTCTGAATCCGCCGCAGGGCAGGGTACCAGCACCTTCGCAGCGCGCATGGCATCATGCGCCGCTGCGCTGCCGGACCCGGCGGCGATCCGCGATGCCCCATCGGGCAAGGAGCAAGACCATGTCCAGCGCTGATCCGCGCCTGCGCGCGCTGTTGAAGCTGGCACCGGTGATTCCGGTGTACACCCCCGAAGATGTGAATGAGGCGGTCGAAGTGGCCCAGGCGCTGTTCCGCGGCGGCCTGCCGGTGATCGAAGTGACGCTGCGCACGCCGCAGGCGCTGGATGCGATCAAGGCCATGGTCGAGGCCGTGCCCGATGCTGTCATCGGCGCCGGCACCGTGCTCAACGCCACGCAGATGCAGGCGGCGAAGCAGGCCGGCGCGCGCTTCGCGGTGTCGCCCGGTGCAACGCCGGCGCTGTATGCCGCCGCGCGCGATGCCGACCTGCCGTACCTGCCCGGTGCCGCCACCGCCTCGGACCTGATCCTGGGCCTGGAGCAGGGCACGGACACCTTCAAATTCTTCCCGGCGGTGCAGGCCGGTGGCGCTGCGTTGCTGGCGGCCTGGCACGGCCCGTTTGCCGACGTGCGCTTCTGCCCGACCGGTGGCATCAGCGCGCAGACCGCGCCGCAGTTCCTGCACCTGCCCAACGTGCTGTGCGTGGGCGGCTCGTGGCTGACCACCCCGGCGCTGCTGCAGACCCGTGACTGGGACGCCATCGAACGACTGGCGCGCGAAGCATCGGTGCTGGCCAGCTGAACCTGCTGCACGGATCTTCAAAGGTTTGATCGTGATCAAAGCGCCGGCCTCGAGCCGGCGTCATTCTGTGGGCAAGCGCACTGCGGAGATCCGAACATGCAATCCACCATGAAGGCCGCCGTCGTGCGCGAGTTCGGCAAGCCGCTGGTCATCGAGGAAGTCTCGGTACCGCGCCCGGGGGCGGGCGAGGTGCTGGTCAGGATCGAGGCCTGTGGCGTCTGCCACACCGACCTGCACGCCGCCGAGGGCGACTGGCCGGTGAAACCGAACCCGCCATTCATCCCCGGCCACGAGGGCGTGGGGCACGTCGTGGCCGTGGGAGGCGGGGTAGGGCACGTCAAGGAAGGCGACAGGGTCGGCATCCCCTGGTTGTACTCGGCGTGTGGCCATTGCGAACACTGCCTGGGTGGCTGGGAAACGCTGTGCGAGACGCAGCGCAACACCGGTTACTCGGTCAACGGCGGCTTCGCCGAGTACGCACTGGCCGATGCCAACTATGTCGGCCTGCTTCCGAAGGAAGTGGGCTTCGTCGAGATCGCGCCGGTGCTGTGCGCCGGCGTGACCGTCTACAAGGGCCTGAAGGTGACCGACACCAAGCCCGGGGACTGGGTGGCGGTTTCCGGCATCGGTGGCCTGGGCCACATGGCGGTGCAGTACGCCCGTGCGATGGGCCTGAATGTGGCTGCGGTGGACGTGGACGACAACAAGCTGGCATTGGCCCGGCAGCTCGGCGCGCAGATCACCGTGAACGCGCGTACCACCGATCCGGCCGCATTCCTCAGGAAGGAGATCGGCGGCGCGCACGGCGCTCTGGTCACCGCAGTGTCGCCCAAGGCGTTCGAACAGGCTCTGGGCATGGTCCGCCGTGGCGGTACCGTTTCGCTCAACGGCCTGCCGCCCGGCAACTTCCCGCTGGACATCTTCGGCATGGTGCTCAACGGCATCACCGTGCGCGGCTCGATCGTCGGCACCCGGCTGGATCTGCAGGAGTCACTGCAGTTCGCCGCCGAAGGCAAGGTCGCAGCCACGGTCAGCACCGACCGCCTGGAAAACATCAACGACGTGTTCGCGCGCATGCACGCGGGCACCATCGAAGGCCGCGTGGTGCTCGACTTCGCCGCCTGACTGCCTGTGCATGGCCGCCGCTGCTCCGTACCCCTCTCCCCCGGGCACGGCGGCCATGCCTAGCCAGCGGTCGGGCCGCCCGGGGGCCGCAAAACCCCCCGTCGGGGCGGTAGGGCCGGCCGCTGGCCGGCAACGCGGGCACTCTGTGGCAGCCGTACAATACGCGCATGCCTGGCCTGCTCAAGACCCTGTTCCTGTCCATCGTCGCCCTGATCGGCGGCGTGCTGTCGCTTGCGCTGGTCAGCAGCGTCGCCGGCTGGCTGCCGCCGTTGCTGGGCCTGTCGCCGGACAGCAACAGCGTGCAGCTGGGGTGGGACCTGGCCTTCAGCGTACTCGGTGGCGTCGCCGGCATTTCCTTCGCCACCTATTACGCACCGTGCTGGCCGCGTTCACATGGCTTCTCGATCTGGTCGCTGATCGCGCTGGGCTGTGGCTACGCGATGTGGACGGCGGGTGCGGACTTCCCGTTCTGGTTCGTCATTTCGCTGTTGGCATCGCTGCCGTTGCAGCTGCTGGTGGGCTGGTGGTTCGGCCGCCGCCCCTCGCGCGATCTGCGCTGAGCGCATGCAGGTCGTGCCGGCCGCGGGCCGGCAACCTCAGCCATCCTGCAGTTGCCGGCCAGCGGCCGGCACTACCGCTTCAGCGACGGCAGCGTCTGCTTCAGCCGCGCGATGCCCTGCCATGGGTCACCCTTCAGCCGCTTGGCGCGCGCCAGCGCCTTGGCCATCGGAAACGCGTCGGCCGCACTCACCCGGGCCAGTTCTTCCCAGCGCAGCGGCACCGCCACGCCGGCAGCATCGCGCGCGCGCAGCGACCACGAACACACGCTCGTGGCACCGCGTGTGTTGCGCAGCCAATCGATGAAGATCACGCCGCCGCGCTTGGCCTTGCTCATCGTCGCCACGTAGCGATCAGGCTGCTCCAGCGCCATTGCCTGCGCGAACGCCTCGCAGAACGCCTTGGCCTCGTCCCAGCCAGCCTTGGGCTGCAGCGGCACCACCACGTGCACGCCCTTGCCACCGGACAGCCGCACGAAGCTCTGCAGGCCCACCTCCTGCAGGCGGTCACGGACATCGCGCGCAGCGGCCTTCACCTGTGCCCAGCTCACCCCTTCGCCGGGGTCAAGATCGAACACCAGACGATCCGGGTGCTCGGGATCGGCCACGGTTGCGCCCCACGGATGCAGTTCCAGGGTGTTCATCTGCACCAGCTGCAGCAGGCCCCGCGCATCGTCGACGTAGACGTAATCCTCGCGGCCGCTCTTCTGCTGCAGGGGTACCGCATGTACCGCGTCCCCCAGGCCGGGGCCATGGTGCTTCTGGAAGAAGCAGGCCTTGCCCACGCCGTCCGGGCAGCGCAGCAGTGACAGCGGACGTCCGGCAATCTCGGGCAGGATCCAGCGCGCCATGCGCTGGTAGTAGTCGGCCACGTCACCCTTGCGCAGTTTCTGCCTTGGAAACACCACCCGCTCCGGATGAGTGATCTCGACCTCGCCTCCGGTTTCGGTATCTGCGGTGCTCATTCCCAGGTCCTCCTTCCGCTTGTCGCTGCGCAGTCGCTTGAAACTGGCCTGGCGCAGCAGGCCTTCCTTGCCCCAGCCACGGAAGGCCACCTCGGCCACCGCCACCGGCTTCACCCAGCGTACGCTGGCAGCGCGGAACGGCACATGCGCCGGCAGCTGCAGCACGGGCGTCTTCACCGCCAACGGCTGCAGTGCCTTGAGCAGCGCGCGCAGGCTTTGGTCGTCGAAACCGGTGCCAACGCGGCCCACATAGCGCAAGCCGCCCTTGTCCGGCGTCGCCAGCAGCAGCGAGCCGAACCCCACCCGTGAACCCTTGGGTGCCGTGTAGCCGACGATCAGGAACTCGTCGGTGTCTTCGTGCTTCACCTTCACCCAGCTGCGCGCGCGGGTATTCACGTACGGGGCATCCACCTGCTTGCTGACGATGCCTTCGAATCCGGCCTTGCCACTGGCAACGAACACCTGCGGGCCATGGTCGATCACGTGCTCGCTGAAGGCCAGGGTGCCAGGCGCGGGCCCAATGAGCTCTTTCAGGAGTGCTTTGCGCTCCAGCAACGGCGCACGACTGATATCCGCTCCAGCCACGCCCGGAAGATCGAACACGATGTAGCGCAGCGGTTGCTTCGAACTGCCGTCGATCACCCGCTGCAACGCTGCGAAGTCACTGCGTCCTTCCTTGTCCAGAACCACCAGTTCGCCGTCCAGGCGTGCATCGGGCACCGGCAGCGCCTGCACGGCCTGCACCACTTCGGGAAAATCATCGGTCCAATCCAGACCATTGCGGGAGCGCAGCCTGACCTCGCCATCGTGCAGATCAGCCAGCAGGCGATAGCCATCCCACTTGATTTCGTGAAGCCAGCGGTCGCCGTTCGGCGCACTGTCGCGATGATCGGTCAACTGCGGTTTGAATGCATGGGGGTAGGGTGCGTCACGTGCGCCGTGCAGTTGCAGCGCGCGTGCATGCCAGCGCACATCGGCCTTGCGTGTTGTCGTGCGTGCGACGGGTGCAGCTCGCGCCGTCTTGTCCGCGGAACGCTTCTTCGCCGCAGGTGTTCGTTTCGGCATCGGTGCCGTCAGCAGGTCATCCGCCTCCGCGTCACGCGCTTCCCCGTCACCGCGCTTGATCAACAGCCACTGCACCTGGCGTCCTTTCATCGCGGTCCGCACCAGCTTCCAGCCACCGGCCAGGCGTTGTCCATGCAGCACGAAGTCGATCTTGCCCGCCGCCAGTGCCTGCAGTGGATCGCCTTCACAGGCCCAGGTGCCGTGATCGAAGACTTCCACGTGGCCCGCACCATAGTGGCCTTCAGGAATGTCTCCCTCGAAACCGGCGTAGGACAGCGGATGGTCTTCCACTTCCACGGCCAGCCGCTTTTCACCGACGCGCAGGGAAGGCCCCTTGGGCACCGCCCAGCTCTTCAGTACGCCGTCCATTTCCAGGCGGAAGTCATAGTGACGCGAGCTGGCATGGTGCAGCTGGATGACAAAGGTCGGCCGCTGCTTCGGGTCGCCCGGTGTGGGCTTGTCGTCGGGCTCCGTTGTCTGCCCGGCGCCACCGCCAAGCCGGCGTTTGCGCCGATACTGGTGCAACGACATGGCTCACCCCGCCTTGCGTCGGGGTGCGGTCTTCTTTGCAGCCTTCTTCGTTGTCTTCTTTGCGGCCTTCTTCACTGGCGACTTGGCGGCTGCTTTGCGCGTTGCGGCCTTCTTCGCTGGCGTTCGCTTGTTCGCATCCAGGCTCTTCTGCAGCAGCGCCATGAAGTCGACCACATTGGTGCTGGCGTCCTCGCGCGGTGCCGGCTCATCGTCCACCCGCGTGGTGCCGCCCTTGGATTTGATGCGCTTGTTCAATACCTGCTGCAGGCGCTCGCGGAATTCATCGTGGTACTGCGACGGATCCCAGTCGCCGGCCATCGACTCGATCAACTGCTCGGCCATCGCCGTTTCCTTGCTGGTGATGCGATAGTCGGACAGTTTGCCGGTGGGCAGCTTGTAGTCCTCGGGATCCACCAGTTCCTGCGGATAGCGCAGGATCATCAGCACCAGCGCGTCCTCATGCGGCATCACCGCGCACAGGTATTCGCGCGTACGCACCACCACCCGCGCGATGCCCACCTTGCCGGTGCTGCGCAACGTTTCGCGCAGCAGCACATAGCCCTTCTCGGCCTTCTTGCCGGGCACCAGCAGATACGGTTTCTCGTAATAGCGCGGGTCGATCTGCGCCGCATCCACGAATGATTCCACCTCCACCGCTTCGTGGCTTTCAGGCGCGGCCGAGCGGATATCACCTTCCTCCAGCACGACATAACTGCCCTTGTCGTACTCATAGGCTTTGACGATGTCCTTCCAGGGCACCTCCTCGCCGGTGTCGGCGTTGACCCGTTCGAAACGGATCGGCTTGCGGTCGCGGGAATCGAGCATGCGGAACTGCAGGTCGACCTTGCGTTCGCCGGACATCAGCGACACCGGCACGTTGAGCAGGCCAAACGACAGCGTGCCGGTCCAGATCGGGCGGGCCATGGGCGTACCTTTGGCGGGGCAGGGCATCCAGCTTCGGATGGGCGGTGTAAACCACCCGTGTCGATACCGTGCACGTGGGTTCTACGCAGATGCGGTAGTGCCGGCCGCTGGCCGGCAGAGCTCGCGGCCTGAAGTTTCCTGGGGTTGCCGGCCAGCGGCCGGCACTACTGCAGCAACGGCCTCACCGCCGCCGCCGGAATATGGTCCAGCGCGCGCCAGGCGTCTTCCACCACCGGCCGCGCCTGCGACCAGCCCAACCGTGACTGCCCGCGCATCTGTTCCCAGTGCTCGGCCAGTTCCTCGCAGGTATCGGCGGCATCACCGCGTGGCCAATCCGCAGCATGCGTGGTCAACGCGAAGGCATACACCGGGCATAGGTCGCGCCAGTTCCGGTGGCTCTGCCCGCGGCGCTCCTCGTAGTCGTTGAGCATGTACTGCAGGTAGTCCTGCGCCACCGCCTGGGGGTCTTCATGGCGACGCGTACGGCGCTGCGCGCTGCGCTGACCGAGCGGATCGAGCAGGGCGTTGAACACGGACGGTGCGGGTCGTTCAAGACGGGGCATGGCCGGCTCCTGCAGCGGGGGCGGGTGGGCAGGAATACGCGCGGTGCCGTTACCGGGGGGTGAGCGAGATGTTCATGACGCCAGGTTCGCAACGGCTTTACCTGCGGGGCGGTGTAGTGGAATCCCCCCAAGGGCAGGTACCAGACCATGAGCCGAGAGACCTCGCGAGACCCGCTGCGGGAGAACCACCCGCCCATTCCCGGCGAGCAGCGCGGCAAGCGCGATGCCGACAACGCCGACTACCGCGGCACCGGCGCGCCGTTCTTCGATGCCGAGCACGACCACCTGCCGGTGAAGCACGAGGCTGAACAGGCGGCCCAGGACCGCAAGGATGGCGGCGACCGCCATCGCGGTGGCCAGGAGAGCCCGCTCAAGCGCCGTGAACGCAAGCAGCGCGCCAGCGACAACCAGGACGAGGCGCTGGAGGAGACCTTCCCGGCCAGCGACCCGACCTCGCCGTTCGTGCCAGCCAAGGCCCCCGACTGACCGGTAGTGCCGGCCGCTGGCCGGCAACCTCCTGACGTCGTGCACGGCGCGATGCCGGCCAGCGGCCGGCACTACCCCTTTCAGCGCCACGACCATTGCAGGCCGACGTTGGCTCGCCGTCCCGGTCCCGGCTCGTAGAAGCGACCATTGCCGTCATTGACGATCACCGAGCCGATGTAGGCCTGGTCCAGCACGTTCTCCAGTCGGGCGAAGGCGCGCAGCTCGCCGCCCGGCAGCGTCCATCGACGGCCGGCTTCCAGGTGCAGCAGGGCGTAGCCCGGCGCGCGCTCGGTGGCCACGTCATTGACCACGGTATCGCTGCTGGCCATTGCCTCCAGCGCCCACTGCCAATCGGCAGGGCTCCACTGCAGCCGGGCGAAGGCCTGCTGGCGCGGCACGCCGGGCAGACGGCTGCCTACAGCGACCAGGGTGTTCGAGGTCAGGTACGGCGAGCGCACCTGCGCCTGCAGCCAGGTCCACGCCAGCTGCAGTTCCAGGTGCTCGGCCAGCGGCTGTCGGTACTGCAGCTCCAGCCCCTGGCGGCGGGTGCGGCCAATGTTGCGGTAGGTGCTGCGTCCGCCGATATTGCTGGCAACGGCCAGCTCGTCGTCGGTATCTGCACGGAACAGGCTGATATCGAGTTGGTTGCCATCCTGTGCGTGCCACTTGCTGCCAACCTCGATGGAGCGGCTGCGCGCGGCGGCCAGATCCAGTGCCAGCCCGGCTTGGCCGTCGGCGCGATAGCCCAGTTCGTTGAAGGTGGGGGTCTCGAAACCACGCCCCACGGCCGCGTGCAGCCGCCACTGCGGGCTGGCCTCGAAGCTGACGCCTGCCACCGGCGTGGTCGCCTGGTAGCGGCGGTGGCCACTGTCGTCGGGGTTGGCGCCGACGATGTAGCGGTCATTCGATTCGAATCGCACGGCGCTGTGGCGCAGCCCGGCCAGCAGCGACCAACGCGGGCTCCATTGCCACCAGGCCTGGGTGAACTGATCCACGTTCTGCACGACGTCGATCTGGTCACGACGCAGCCGCCCACGCACGCCCAGGGCGCTGCCGATGAAGTTCTCGAAGCCGGTGCGGTGCTGGCGCTGGCGGTCGGCGCTGAGCCCGGCTACCAGGTCCAGCGGTCGCCCGGCCAGATCACCGTGCCAGCCCCAGCGCGCGTCCAGCCCGCCATAGCCGCCCTGCAGATCGATCACGCCGCCGGCATGCAGCGGGCTGTTGGTCTGGGGTGCCGGCGGAATCGGCAGGTACTGGCGTACCGCGCGCTGGCCGGCATAGCCCATCAATTGCCAGCGCTGCGCTCCCGTTTCACGGGTCCAGCGCAGGCCGGCCTGCTGCTGGCGCACGGTTTTGCGGGTGTTGTACTGGTGCGCGACTGCCGTGGCCTGGCGCGGATCAGCCGCCACCTGGGCACGGGTCAGGCCCAACGGATCCTGCGCATCGGGGGCGTCAAGCGCATTGAGCAGCAGCTCCAGCCGCCCACCGCCCAGCTCTCCACCGATGCGTGCGTTGAGCGATTCACGGCGCGCGCGGCTATGGTCCCGCCAGCCATCGGTGCGGAAGTGATTGGCGGCGATGTTGTAGTCCAGCACTTGACCGGCACCCTTCAGCTGCGCACCGACACTGAGCGTGTTGTCGGCGCCGGCATTCACGCGCAACCGCCACGGGTCGCCGGCCTGGCCCTGCGCGCTCCAGACCTGCAGCACGCCGCCGGAGGAATTGCCGTACAACGCCGAGAACGGCCCGCGCAGCACCTCGATGCGCTCGGCGCCCAACAGGCTGGCATGCGACAGCTGACCCTGGCCGTCAGGCATGGTCGCCGGCACCCCGTCGATCAGCACCCGCACCCCGCGCACGCCAAAGGTCGAGCGTGCGCCGAAGCCACGAATCGACAGCTGCGTGTCCTGGGCGAAGTTTTGCCGGTCACGTGCCAGCAGTCCGGGGACCCCGGCCAAGGCCTCAGACAGCTGCGCACCGGTGCCCGCGCGGCTGGCGTCGATCCAGACCGTGTCCTGGCTGGCCGGCAGCGCGAACGGATCGATGCCCGGCACCCGGGCGGCCTGTACCTGCACCGCAGGCAGGGCGGTGGGCGCAGGCTCGGCCACCGCCGTCCAGGGCGACAGCAGCAGGGCGGACAGCGGCAAGCAACGGCGTCGTGCGGCGGGATTCATGATTCAGGTTGATGGATCGGGCGGCAACGCACGCCATGGTACGGGGCCGCGGATGACGATGGCGGCGGCCAGCCCCGGCAGGCTTTGTTACGATGGGCTGTTTCCGGCCGAAAAGCCGCGGACCGCGTAGCGCACTTCCTCCCCCTTTCCGTCTACCGAACGAGTACCGCCGTGTCCTTCTTTGCAAACGTGGAACTGGTCCCAGGCGACCCGATCCTGGGCCTGACCGAGGCGTACAACGCCGACAGCCGCCCGACCAAGGTCAACCTGGGTGTGGGCATCTACTACGACGAGAGCGGCCGCATTCCGCTGCTGCGCGCCGTCAAGCAGATCGAGCAGCAGCTCGCCGCCGAGGCCAAACCGCGCGGCTACCTGCCGATCGATGGCCTGCCGGCGTACACGCAGGCCACGCGTGAGCTGGTGTTCGGCAAGGACTCGCCGCTGCTGGCCGCCGGCCGGGTCACTACCGCACAGACCGTCGGCGGCAGCGGTGCGCTGCGCGTCGGCGCCGACGTGCTGAAGAAGCTGCTGCCGCACGCCACCGTTGCGCTGAGCAACCCGAGCTGGGAAAACCACCGTGCGGTGTTCAGCGCCGCCGGTTTCGACGTGCTGGATTACACCTACTTCGACCCGGCCACCCATGGCGTCGATTTCAACGGCATGCTGGCCGACCTGGGCAAGCTGGAAGCCGGCACCGTGGTACTGCTGCATGCCTGCTGCCACAACCCCACCGGTGCCGACCTCATGGTCACCCAGTGGAAGCAGGTCGCACAGCTGCTGAAGGAAAAGCAGCTGTTCCCCTTCATCGACATGGCCTACCAGGGCTTCGACAAGGGCATCGAGCAGGACGGCGCCGCCGTGCGCATCATCGCCGAAGCCGGCATCGACAGCTTCATCGTCGCCAACTCGTACTCCAAGTCGTTCTCGCTGTACGGCGAACGCGTGGGTGCGCTGTCGATGGTGGCACCGACCGCCGCTGACGCCAAGGCGGTGCAGTCGCAGGTCAAGCGCGTGATCCGCACCATCTACTCGAGCCCGTCCACCCACGGTGCCGCGCTGGTGGCCGGCGTGCTGACCAACCCGGAACTGCGTGCGATGTGGGAGCAGGAGCTGACCGAGATGCGCGAGCGCATCCACGCCCTGCGCCAGGGCCTGGTCGAGAAGCTGGCTGCCGCTGGCGCGCCGCAGTTCGGTTTCATCAACGAACAGGCCGGCATGTTCTCCTACTCCGGCCTGAGCCGCGAGCAGGTCGAGCGTCTGCGCGACGAGTTCGGCATCTACGCCGTCGGCACCGGCCGCATCTGCGTGGCCGCGCTGAACCAGAACAACCTGGAATACGTCGCCAAGGCCGTGGCCACCGTCGCCAAGGGCTGAAACAACGCTCCAGTAGCTTGAAGACAAAGGCGCCGAAAGGCGCCTTTGTTTTATTGCTTTTGCTCTTGCCTTTGCCATCCCCACCGCGCTCGCGGCGAACCCTGAAGCGCGTGGGAGGGGGAGGCGCCACGAGTGCAACGCATCTGGAAACGATTACGCCTTCCCGCGCTCACGCACGGCCCCGCCATACGGGCGACAATAGGCGTTTTCCCGCTGCCGAGACCTGCCCGCTCATGTCCCGTACTTCGTTGACCCGCTTCCTGATCCAGGAACAGCACGCCGGCCGCATCAACGCCGACCTGCGCCAGCTGATCGCGGTCGTCGCCCGCGCCTGCACCAGCATCTCCATCGCCGTCAGCAAGGGCGCCCTCGGTGGCGTGCTGGGCGATGCCGGTACCGGTAACGTGCAGGGCGAGGCGCAGAAGAAGCTGGACGTCATCAGCAACGAGATCCTGCTTGAAGCGAACGCCTGGGGTGGCCACCTCGCCGCGTGCGCCTCGGAGGAAATGGACCACAGCCAGCCGGTGCCGGACATCTACCCGCGCGGTGATTTCCTGCTGCTGTTCGATCCCCTCGACGGCAGCTCCAACATCGACGTCAACGTCTCCGTCGGCACCATCTTCTCGGTGCTGCGCTGCCCGACCAATGTCGAACTGCCGGGCGACGACGCCTTCCTGCAGCCGGGCAGCAAGCAGATCGCCGCCGGCTACTGCATCTACGGGCCCAGCACCCAGCTGGTGCTGACCGTCGGCCATGGCACCCACGCCTTCACCCTGGACCGTGAGAAGGGCGAGTTCGTGCTGACCACCGAGAACATGCAGATTCCGGCGGCTACCCAGGAGTTCGCGATCAACATGTCCAACCAGCGCCACTGGGAAGCACCGATGCAGGCCTATGTCGGCGATCTGCTGGCGGGCAAGGAAGGCACGCGCGGCAAGAACTTCAACATGCGCTGGATCGCCAGCATGGTCGCCGACGTGCACCGCATCCTGACCCGCGGCGGCATCTTCATCTACCCGTGGGACAAGAAGGATCCGTCCAAGGCCGGCAAGCTGCGCCTGATGTACGAGGCCAACCCGATGGGCCTGCTGGTCGAACAGGCCGGCGGCGCCGCCTGGACCGGCCGCGAGCGCATCCTCGACATCCAGCCCGACCAGCTGCACCAGCGCGTGCCGGTGTTCCTGGGTTCGCGCGAGGAAGTGGCCGAAGCCGTGCGCTACCACCACGCACACGACAACGCACAGGGCTGACGGCCTATCGCCTGACAGCGGTCATGGCAGAACGAGGACATGACCGTGGGGTGACACCGAGGGCGGCAAACGGCACCATCAAGCCGTTGCCGCCTAAGGAATGCACGCATGCACGAGCAGGGCCCGGTCGATTTCATCGAGGTCATCCACAACGCGGTCCCCAGCGAGGTCTGCGCGGCGATCGTCGAGCGCATGCGGGCGGCGCGTGGCCTGCAGCCCGGTGCCGTGGGCAGTGGCGTGTTCCCGGAACTCAAGCACAGCAAGGATCTGCGCATCAGCGGCCTTGATGGCTGGCAGGATGTGGACCATCAGCTGCAGCACGCGGTGTTCAACGGCCTGCTGACTTATCTACGCCGTTATCCACAGGCGTTGATCGCCCCGCTGATGTTGCAGATCCAGGACAGCAACGGCCAACCGCGACGCCTGTCTGCCGAGGACTTTCCTGACATGCCGCAGCAGCAGCTGGCCGACCTGGCCCGCACCTGCCTGCGCCCGGGCGCCATCAACCTGCAGTGGTATGCGGCGGGCGAGGGCGGTTATCCGTACTGGCACTGCGAGCTGTACCCCAAGGATGCGCAGGCCGAGACCCTGCACCGGCACGTGCTGTGGACGCTGTACCTCAACGACGAATTCGAAGAGGGCGAAACCGAGTTCCTGTTCCAGGGGCGGAAGATCGCACCACGCACCGGCAGCCTGCTGATTGCGCCGACGGCGTTTACGCATACCCATCGTGGCAACAGGCCGCAGGGTGGGGACAAGTTCATCGCGACGAGTTGGATTCTGTTCCAGAGCGCGCAGAAGTTGTTTGGGGGAGGGTGAGAGGCCCTTGAGGTATGCGCGTTCCTACATGAAAAAAATCGCGTTCTCACCTCAGTCGACGTGACCCTCTAAACTGAGAATTGGAAATCTCATATGTCCCTGAGGAATTCCATGCTCGTTGAACGTCCTATTAGAATATCTAGATCTAAGCCATGAATTCAGCTCGTCCGCATGAAGGACGTGCTTCAACTCATACACAAAAGACCCATTGCGTTCCCTCCATTCCCGTGAATGGACCTGTAGTGTTGGATCGCAAAAGAAGGATCTGTGTTCGAGATCGCAGATCAACCACGCATGTGGAACTCGCTCACCTCGATCTGCAAGTAAGAATCCAAGCGCATATCTTATGCGTTTGATGTCACCCATCGCTCTTGAAAAATCGTTCTCACATTCAGAGAGAATCGTCGCAACTCCGCTATTGAATAGCACTGTCGCTTTTCTATCGGGTAAATGTCGCTCAATGCCCAAAGAAATGTATCGCCAACTCTGGTTGAAAGCACGCCCTTACCTACTCTGCCAAGCAAGTCGGTAATATTAGCTCTTCCAACGACATGCTTTGTAACCGCGCCGAAAGCACCTTAGAACAACGACCTCTGCGGCGATTCTTTGCGCGGCGGCAACGGCTTCACGAACCGGCTGCAATCCAGCTTCGGCCAATGGCTGTTCTGCGCATTGAAGCCGAGACGCTTTCGCGCCAGCTTGAAGCGGTTGTTCAACAGATCGGCATACACGCCCTGGCCACGCATGCGGGTGCCGAACTGGCTGTCGTAATCCTTGCCGCCGCGCAGCTGCTGGATGGTGCTCATCACGTGCGCAGCGCGATCGGGATGATGGGTGTCCAACCAATCGCGGAACAGCGGGGCCACTTCCAGCGGCAGGCGCAGCAGCACGTAGCCTGCGGTGCTGGCGCCAGCATCGTGCGCGGCCTCCAGCACGGCTTCCAGTTCGCTGTCGTTGATCCACGGGATCACCGGCGCCACCATCACACCCACCGGAATGCCCGCTTCATGCAGGCGCTTCATCGCACGCAGCCGTGCATGCGGCGCCGACGCGCGTGGCTCCAGCTTTGCGGAGAGATGCGGGTCCAGCGAGGTCACCGAGAAATGCACGCTGACCAGGTTCTCCGCCGCCAGCGGTGCGAGCAGATCGATGTCACGTTCGACCAGTGCGTTCTTGGTGATCAGCGAGAACGGATGCTTGGTTTCCAGCATCACTTCGATCAGCTGGCGGGTGAGCTTGAACTTGCGTTCGATCGGCTGGTACGCATCGGTGTTGATGCCCAGCGCGATCGGTTGCGGAACGTAGCCCGGCTTCGACAACTCCTTGCGCAGCACCTGCGGCGCATTGGTCTTGGCGAACAGCTTGGTCTCGAAGTCCAGGCCTGGCGACAGGTTCAGATAGGCGTGCGAGGGGCGCGCGAAGCAGTAGGAGCAGCCATGCTCACAACCGCGGTACGGATTCACCGATTGGCTGAAGCCGACGTCCGGTGAGGTGTTGCGGCTGATGATGCTGCGTGCGGTCTCGGCACGTACTTCAGTGCGCAGACGTGGGGCGAGGAATTCCTCGCTCTCATCGACTGCCCAGCCGTCGTCCACCGCCTCGCTGACGGTGCTTTCAAAGCGCCCGGCAAGGTGGGACGTGGAACCTCGGCCCTTGATCGCGATACCCATTGCGGCAGGTTACGCCGCAGCCGTCTCAATGGCTGCGACGGCTGCCTGAAGGGTTCAGCGCGGTGCTGCGTCGAGCATGGCTCAACGCTACAGGGGAGCGGTCAGAGCAACGCCAGGTACCCGCGCACGGTGGCATCCAGCCCGTCATACAGCGCCTCACCGATCAGCGCGTGACCGATCGACACCTCCAGCACGTCCGGCACGTGGGCCAGGAAATCGCGCAGGTTGTCCTGTGACAGGTCGTGCCCGGCGTTGACGCCCAGGCCCACCGCCTGCGCCCGCCGCGCCGCAGTGGCGAACAGTTCCAGCATCGCCGCAGCGTCTCCGGCCGCGTGTGCTTCGGCGTAGGGGCCGGTATACAGCTCGACACGATCTGCACCAACGTCGGCCGCCTGCTCCAGCAGTGGGTTGCCAGCATCGACGAACAGGCTGACCCGGCAGCCCATCGCCTTCAGTTCGGCGATCAGTGGTCGCAGCCGCTCGGCATCCCGCTCGAAGTCGAAGCCATGGTCGGAGGTGATCTGTCCATCGCCATCCGGCACCAGCGTCGCCTGCGCCGGGCGGGTCTGCGCGCACAGCGGCAGCAGGCCTGGGTAGCCCTCGCGCGGCGGCGCGAATGGATTGCCTTCGATGTTGAATTCCACGCCACGCGCGCGGGTCAGCGTGGACAGCGCCAGCACGTCCTCGGCGGTGATATGGCGGCGGTCCGGCCGCGGGTGCACGGTGATGCCATGTGCACCGGCATCCAGGCAGGCCTGGGCGGCGCGCACCACGTCCGGTTCGGCGCCGCCGCGCGAATTGCGCAGGACGGCGATCTTGTTGACGTTGACGCTGAGCTGGGTCATGGAACGGAACTACTTGGAAAGAGGGGACGGATCGTGGTCGTTGGCGTCGACATTGCGGCGGGCCTGGGCCTGCTCGCGCAGGCGGCGCAGCTCCTCGGCATCGACAAGGGTGGCAGGGTCCCGCTGAAGGTCGCCGAAGCGGGCTACATAGCGACCGCGCACCCAGGCCAGCAGGAAGGCGAGGGCGGCCAGCAGGCACAGGGTCATCAATGCAGCGCTGGGGGTCTTCAGGGCGAAGACGAAACAGCCCAGCGCCAGCAGCAGGTACAACCAGTACATAGTCGGGCTCCCCGGATGATCGCCGCAGTGTAGCGCTGCGTCAGAGCAGCGGCGAGGCCAGCCGGGCGAAGGCCTCGGGCAGGCGGTGCAGCCACAGCGAACGGCCAGCCTGGTCGTGCACGCGGGTGGCGCGGTCGAACTCGCCCTGCAGCAGCCCGGCCAGAGCGGCGACGCGGTCACGGTCGCTGATCATCATCGACAGCTCGAAGTTCAGGCGGAAGCTGCGGTGGTCGAAGTTGGCGCTGCCAACGATGCAGACATCGTCGTCGGCGATGAAAGCCTTGGTATGCAGCATGCGCGGGCCGTACTCGTAGATCTTCACCCCGGCGTGCAGCAGTTCGTCGAAATAGGAGCGCGCGGCCTGGGTGACAAACCAGGAGTCGCTCATCTTCGGCACCAGCAGGCGCACGTCCAGTCCACCCAGTGCCGCCGAAGTCAGCGCCATCCGCGCCGCTTCGCCCGGCACGAAGTAGGGCGTTACCAGCCACACGCGCTCGTGTGCTTCCTGGATGGCCGCCACGTGCAGGCGGTGGATCGTTTCCCAGCCCGAGTCCGGGCCGGAGACCAGCACCTGGGCGTTGATCGCACCATCGCCGCGCAGCGGCATGTCGGCCGGCCACAGACGGGCAATGTCCATGCGCGAGGGATCCTGGCCACTGGCATAGAGCCAGTCCTCGGCGAACACCAGCTGCAGGCTGCGCACGACGTGGCCGCGGATGCGCATGTGCAGGTCGCGGTAGGCGTTCGGCTTGCGGCTCTCGTCTTCATCGTCGGTGATATTGATGCCACCGGTGAAGGCCAGCCGGCCATCGACGATCACCAGCTTGCGGTGCGTACGCAGGTTCAACCACGGCCGCTTGAACGGCTTCAGCAGCTGCCGCGGATGGAACCAGACCGCCTCGCCACCGGCATCGATCAGCGGCTGCAGGAAGCGGCGAGGCAGGGCGGAAGAACCCACTGCATCCAGCAGCAGGCGCACCTGCACGCCGGCACGGGCGCGCTCGACCAGGGCGTCGCGCAGGGCGGTGCCGGCATGGTCCGGATTGAAGATGTAGTACTCCAGGTGCACGTGATCGCGAGCCTGCGCCACCGCTTCCAACAGAGCGGCGTAGGTAGCGGCACCATCCACCAGCCAGTTCACTTCGGTCGCGCTGCTCGGCGCCAGGCCGGTGGTGGCCTGCGCGATCTTGGCCAGCTCGGTGCAGTCGGCATCCGGTGGGCAGACATCGCTGTAGTGCTCCATGCCCGAACGTGCGCGTCCGCGGCGCAGCCGTTGCCGCTTCACCTTCTGCGGGCCCAGCAGGTAGTAGATGAACAAGCCGAGGTAGGGCAGCAGCGCCAACGACAGGATCCAGCTCAGCGTGGCGACCGGCTCACGCTTCTGCAGCATGATCCAGCCCGCCAGCGCGAACAGATACAGCAGGTAGGCCACCGCCAGGATCGAGCCAAGGTGGGCGATGCCGTCGAGCCAATGACGCAGGGAGTCGAAGAGGGCGAGCATCCGCCGATCATAGCGGTCCAGGCCGGCAGGCATAAAAAAAAACGCCCCTGTCTCCAGGGGCGTCTGCAGTCGCGTCATGACTGTTGTGTTGCGGTGTAGCGATTACTGCTGCACAAAACCGATCTTCTTCATCTGAGCATTCTTCGCGGCGGCCAGAACCTTGGCCATCACGTCGTACTCGGAATCCGGGCTGGCGTCGATGCGCAGTTCCGGCTGGTTGGTCGGGTCACGCTGGACCTCCTGCTCCATCCGCTGCTGCAGCTCGCTGGTATTGATCGGGCTGTTGTTCCACGAGACCTGGTTGCTGGCGTCGATCTTCAATTCGATCGGCGGCGGCGGTTCGACCAGCTGCGGCGGTGGGTTGAGCACGCGCTGCGGCAGGTCGACGGCGATCGGGTACGTCATGATCGGCGCGGTCACGATGAAGATGATCAGCAGAACCAGCATCACGTCCACGAGGGGCGTGACGTTGATGTCTGCCATGGGGCCCTTGCCACCACCACTACTGAATGCCATGGCTTATTGCCCCTTTTCTTTGGTCGCGACGAAGCCGACGTCCAGCATGCCCTGCTCCTGCGCGACCTTGGTCAGGTCGTTGATGACGCGCATCTTGGTGGTGCGGTCACCACGCAGGTTCAGCGGCGGCTGCGGGGTCTGCTGGGCGGCGGTCGCCAAGCGCGACTCGAGAGTCTGCTTGTTGATTTCTTCGTCGTTCCAGTAGATCGAGCCGTCTTCCTTGACTGCCAGGGTGATCGGTCCGGAACGCTTTTCAGCGTCTTCCGGCTTCTGGATCAGGTTGGCTTCCGGCAGATCCACCTTGACCTTGTGGGACATCAGGGGCGCCGTGATGATGAAGATGATCAGCAGCACCAGCATCACGTCCACGAGGGGCGTAACGTTGATGTCGGCCATGGGGCCGCCGCTGTTACCACTACTGAAAGCCATAACGGGCTCCGTCTAGATCTTGGTGACTACTTACGTTCGTCGCTGGGTGACGCGCGCCGCAATTAGCGGACGCGCGAGCCGGTGGCGAAGAAGTCGTGCAGGTCGTGCGCGAAGGTATCGAACTTGCTGATGGTCGCGCTGTTGATCTTGCTGAAGAAGTTGAAGGCGAACACGGCCGGGATCGCGACGAACAGACCGATCGCGGTCATGATCAGCGCTTCACCCACCGGGCCGGCAACGGCGTCGATCGAAGCGGAGCCGGTGGCACCGATCTTGATCAGGGCGCCGTAGATGCCCCACACGGTACCCAGCAGACCGACGAACGGAGCGGTCGCGCCGACGGTGGCCAGCAGGGTCATGCCCGACTGCAGCTTGTTGCTTTCGCGGGTGACGGCCTGACGCAGGGCGCGGTCGACGAACTCCGAACGGCTCAGGTTCTCACCCACGCCGCCGGTGGCGCCGCCTTCAGCGCGCTGGTGGTGCGCAGCAGCCTGGGCAGCGTCCAGAGCGATCTTCGAGAACGGCTCCGAAGCCGGCTGCTCTTCCATGGCACGGATGGCGTCCTGCGCGTTCGGGGTATCCCAGAACAGGCTGACGACGCGATCAGCAGCGCTCTTCAGGCGGGTCGCACGGAAGATGTTGATGACGGTCCAGTACCAGGACATGGCCGACATGGCGATCAGGGTCAGCAGCACGACCCAGGAAACCGCGAAATCACCCGGCTTGGTGGTCATTTCGTGGATCAGGTGCTCGAAGCCCATCTGCGACAGGGCGTTGGACGGATTGCCCCCGGCAGCAGCGGCGATGAAAATTTCCTGCAGCATGACGCTTACCTTTGTTGTGTGTGGTGATAAAGGGTGTAGCTAAGCTAAACAATCGAACCGGGAGCGGGGGTGGCCATGCGGCCACCCGGGCGCATCAGTTCAGCGCAAAGTTGACCGGGACGCGAACGCGACCTGCCGCCTTCTTACCGCCAGATTCAGCGGCGTTGAAGCGCCACTTGCGAGCCGCTTCCATCGCGGCACGGTCCAGGTCGCGGTTACGGCTGGACTTTTCCACCGTGACATTGGTGACGTTGCCGTTGGCATCGACATCAATGATCAGGATCACTTCGCCCTGGATACCCGCGCGGAAGGCGGCCGGCGGGTAGCGCGGCGGATTCATGGCCTTCGACGAGATGTCCACGCTGGCCTCGATCGAGGTCGCAGGTGCCGGCGGCGCGGGGGGCGACGGCGGGGTGACGATATCGCTCGGGCGCGGCTCCGGCACGTCCACGACCGGCGCCTGCGGCGGCGGCGGGACCGGCGACGGCTTCGGCGGCGACAGATTCTTCACCGGCGGCGGCGCATCGACGATGGTCACCATGACGTTGCGCTCCTTCTCAGCCACGGCCTTGGGAGCCACGGCGGGAATGAGGAGCATCATGAAGGCGGCCAGATGCAGGGCAATTACAAACGCGATGCCGACGATGCGAGGCCAGCTCAGCCCCTTGTCATCGGGTTGTTCGTACCGGTGAACGACTAGTTGTTCCGTCATGCGCCAAGAGCTCAATAGTGGGGCCGGGATGCCGGGGGCGGAATCCCTGATCAGCGGTGCATGACACCGCAGGAACCTCCAAGCTTATACCAATCCTGAGCGCCTGCGCATCAACTGGGCAGGCATTCAGGCGTTATTCCTACTTACTTCAGGTTGATGATTTTCTTGGCATCAGCCTGGTTCTTCACACCCTTCGCCAGCGCCTGCTGGGCGGCCTGCTTGGCCTCCGGGATGCGACCTTCGGCATGCAGGACGCGTGCCAGGTTCAGGTAGGTCTCACCGTCCTTGGACAGCGGGGCAGCCTTCTGCCACGCATCGATCGCCTGCGGCACCTGGTCGGAGTAGTAGTAGGACTGGGCCAGCGCCAGGTAAACCTGGTAGTCCGGCTTCAGGATGCCCTTCTGCAACCCTTCGTTGATGACCGCGATGACGTCCTTTTCCTTTTTGTCGGTGTTGGCATAGATGGAGTACAGCTGCTTGTACTCGCGCTCTTCGGTGAGCTGGCCGCTGCTGCGCAGCTTGTCCATCACCGCGGCCGCCTTGTCCATCTGGTCGGCCTGCATGTACATGCTGGCCAGGTTCAGCTGGGCCTTCTTGTCGTTCGGGTTCTTGGCGGCCAGCGCCTCGGCTTCCTTGACCGCTTCGCCGGACTGGCCGGCTTCGGACAGGGCCGCCATCAGCAGCTGGTTCCAGTTGTCCTTCGGTTCGGCGGAGCCGGCGATGGCCTGCTTCAGCACCGGAATCGCTTCCTGGTAGCGCTCCAGCTGGTACAGCGCCTGGCCCTTGGCGATCAGTTCTTCCGGCTTGGTCGACTTGCTCTCGGCGAAGTACTTGTCGAGGGTTGCCAGGCCTTCGGCTGTCTGGTCTTCCTGCAGCTGCAACTGGCCCAGCATCAGCATCGACTGGAAGTGGCCGTTGTTGTCCAGGCCGTTGAACTGCAGGACCTGCTTCAGGTAGGCGATGGCAGCCGGGGCGTCATCGGTCTGGTAGGCAGCCTGCGAGGCCAGCTGCGCGGCCAGCGACTTGTCGTACTCGTTCGCGGCGCTGTCAGCCAGGATGGCGTCGGCCTGGGTGCGGGTTTCCGGGAACTTTTCCTTGTTGTAGCTGTCGATCATTTTCTGCAGCTTGCTGCCCATCTTGGCCGAAGCCTTGACCGTCGGCTCCTGGCGGGTCGCGTTCGGGTACAGCGCCTCGGCCTTGGCCTGCTTGCCGCCACGGTTGCCGCGCTCGGAGGAACGCGAGGACTGCGCGAAGGCATCGGTGACCACGGCGCCGGTCAGGGCGGTCGCGACGAGGACGGAAAGCACAGCTTTGTGGTTACGGAAAATCATCGTTCACCTCGATCGAACCGCCGGTTAGCGGCAAAGTCGGACTGTCAGAAAAATCTGAGCCGCCAAACGTATCAGAAACAGATGGCGTGAGAAATCGTTTTATGTGCTGCAATACAGCATAGAACTGCGCACTCATCCGCACTTTGGCCGTAGCCCGGCCGCCTGCGCCTGCTGATAGACCGGCGTCAGGCCCGGGGCATCACGTCGCAGTTCCTGGATCCGGTTGGCCGGATCCGGGTGGGTGGACAGCCATTGCGGGCTGCGACCGCCGCTGGCGGCCATCATGTTCTGCCACAGGTCGACCGCCTGCGCCGGATTGAATCCGGCCTGGGCCATCAGCCGCTGGCCGATAACGTCAGCCTCGCTTTCCTGCGTCCGCGAGCCCGGCAGCAGGAAGGCAGTCTGCGCGCCCATGCCGCCGAGCTGGTTGACGGTGCTGGCAGCACCTTCGCCGTAGGCTGCACCAGCCAGCGCGCCGAGCACGGCCAGCCCGGTCTGCGCACCCATCTGGCGGGTGATGCGCTCTTCGTGGTGGCGGGCGATGACATGGCCGATTTCATGGCCGATCACGGCAGCCAGCTGATCCTGGTTCTTGGCCACGGTGAAGATGCCGGTGTTCACGCCGACCTTGCCGCCGGGCAGGGCGAAGGCGTTGGGCTCCTTGTCGACGAATACCGCCGTCTCCCACCGTACGCCACGGTATTGAGCTGGCAGCTGCGCGACCAGGGCGTTGACCACGCACTGCACGTAACCGTTCTGGCGGCCGTCGGTGCTGATCTTTTCCTTCTGCTTGGTTTCGGCGAACGCCTGTGCGCCGAGCTGGTCCAGCTGCGCCTGCGAGACGCCGCCCACCATCTGCCGGCGACCGGTAGGGGAGGTGGTGGTCGCGCAGGCGCTGACCAGGGTGGTTATGACAAGGGCCAGCAGCAGTTGTTTCATGGAAACTCCCCCGTGTTCATATGCGGAGTGTGTAGCGTAGCGGCTTAATCTTTCGTCAAGCGGACGCGGCGTTACGTTGACCCCAGGAACACCATCGCCGCAAGGGCGACCGCATTGTTCAGCGCATGGGCGGTGATCGCCGCCCACAACGTGCCGGTGCGCCGGTAGAGCCAGCAGAACGCGGCCCCCATGCCACCATAGACCAGCCACAGCTGTGCGATTTCGGCCGGGCCATTGGCACTCGTGCCAGGGATCTCATGGATCAGGGCAAATGCGAGGCTGCTCAGTACCACGCCCAACCCAGGCCGCCCGGCCTGCCACAGGCGGCCAAACAGCACGCGGCGGAACAGCAGTTCCTCGTAGGCCGGCGCCAGGACCACCGCGAACAGCACCAGGAACAACGGGAAACGTGCGATCGCGCTCTGCATCAGCGCCAGATTGGTGGGGACCGGCTCGACGCCGACCTGCTTGGCCAGGAAGGCGATGCCGTTGCTGCCGAGCACGATCAGGGTCGCCACCAGCAGGGTCCAGCCCCAGGTGGAGGGGCGGCGCAGCGCCTGGCGCGAGGCGTGGCGCTCGGCGGCGTTGGCCGGCCGTCGCCAGAAGTACAGCAGCAACGCGGCGCCACCGGTGGCGAACAGTGCCATGAGAATCTGCGCAAGCGCGCCGGGCTGGCCCAGTGACGCCGCGACCGAACTGGCGTCGGGTGCGCCAGCGCCAGCCTGCGCGTTCGCGTAACCAACCACCACGCCACGGTACAGGCCCCACAGCAGGCCGCTGACCAGGCTCAGGCCGAACAGGGTGACAGCGGCGATGCCCAGGTCGATGAAGAACCCCGCCAACGGCGAAACGGCACGCGGCGCGGCAGAAGCCGGCGGAACCGGGGGCGGAGCGGAGACCGGGGCGGATGCTGACATCAGGTACCTGTGTTCAAGAGTCGAAGGCCGGCGCGCCTCCCCGCGCGCCGGCCGTGTCCCGATTGTGTCAGATATCCAGGTTTGCGACCTTCAGCGCGTTGTCTTCGATGAAATCGCGACGCGGTTCGACGACATCGCCCATCAGGGTGCTGAAGATCTGGTCGGCTGCGACAGCGTCCTCGATACGCACCTGCAGCAGTCGGCGGGTTTCCGGATTCACCGTGGTGTCCCACAGCTGCTCCGGATTCATTTCACCCAGACCCTTGAATCGCTGGATCTGGCGGCCGCGCTTGGCCTCCTCGAGCAGCCAGTTCTGTGCCTTGGCAAAGCTGTCGACTTCGATCGACTTGGCGCCGCGGGAAATGGTCGCGCCTTCGCGGACCAGACCGTGCAGCAGCTTCGATGCCTGGTGGATCGCGCGCAGTTCGCCGCTTTCGAAGGCCGACATCGGCAGCACCTGGATGTGCTGTTCGCCCATGTGGCGACGGGTCACCAGCACAGCGGCCGGGCGCTCGTCGTTGGCTTCCTGCAGCTCCAGCGTGAAACGCGGGCTGCCCAGGCTGCCCTGGTTGAGGCGCTTGGCCAGTGCATCCAGGCCCTCGCCTTCGCCGGCAGCGCGCAGGCTTTCCAGGTCCATCGGTACGAAATCGACCAGCGCTTCAAGCAGGTTGCGGTCGTAGCGATGTGCGTTGCGCTCGATCGAATCCAGCGCGGCCGCGTAGGCCAGCAGCAGCTTTTCCAGCGCAAGGCCTTCGATGCCGGGCTCGCCGGTGGCCGGCACCAGCGCAGCGTTTTCCACCGCGCTGCTGGCCAGGTAGCTGTCCAGCGCCGGGTCGTCCTTCAGGTACAGCTCCTGCTTGCCCTGCTTGATCTTGTACAGCGGCGGCAGGCCGATGTAGACGTAACCGCGCGCGATCAGCTCCGGCATCTGACGGTAGAAGAACGTCAGCAGCAGGGTGCGGATGTGGGCGCCGTCGACGTCGGCGTCGGTCATGATGATGATCTTGTGGTAACGCAGCTTGTCCGGGTTGTACTCGTCTCGGCCGATGCCGGTGCCCAGCGCCGTGATCAGCGTGCCGACCTGGTCGGAGGACAGCATGCGGTCGAAGCGCGCGCGTTCCACGTTGAGGATCTTGCCGCGCAGCGGCAGCACCGCCTGGTTCTTGCGGTTGCGGCCCTGCTTGGCCGAGCCACCTGCCGAGTCACCCTCGACGATGAACAGTTCGGACAGCGCCGGATCCTTTTCCTGGCAGTCGGCCAGCTTGCCCGGCAGGCCGGCGATATCCAGCGCGCCCTTGCGGCGGGTCAGGTCGCGGGCCTTTCGCGCCGCTTCACGTGCGCGCGCGGCGTCGACGATCTTGCCGGCGATCGCCTTGGCTTCGTTCGGGTTCTCCTGCAGGAACTCTTCCAGGCGCGCACCGAAGGCGTTTTCCACCGCCGGACGCACGTCGGAGCTGACCAGCTTTTCCTTGGTCTGGCTGGAGAAGCTCGGGTCCGGCACCTTCACCGACAGCACCGCGATCATGCCTTCTCGCATGTCGTCGCCGGTCAGGTTGATCTTGGCCTGCTTGGCGATGCCGTTCTGCTCGATGTAGTTGTTGAGCACACGGGTCAGCGCACCGCGGAAACCGGCCAGGTGGGTACCGCCGTCCTTCTGCGGAATGTTGTTGGTGAAGCAGTACATCGTCTCCTGATAGGAGTCGGTCCACTGCAGCGCCACATCCACGACGATGCCGTTGTGCTCGCCGGTGACTGAAATGACGTTCGGGTGCAGCGGCGTCTTCAGCTGGGCCAGATGCTCCACGAAGCTGCGGATGCCACCCTCGTAGTGGAAGTCATCGCGACGGCCGTCGCCACGCTCGTCGGCAAGGACGATCTTGACGCCGGAGTTCAGGAACGACAGTTCGCGCAGGCGGCGGGCCAGGATGTCGTAGTGGAACTCCACGTTGTCGTGGAAGGCGACGGTGGACGGCCAGAAGCGCACGGTAGTGCCGCGCTTGGTGGTGGTTTCCAGCTTGGCCAGCGCGGTCACTGCGGCGCCGTTGCTGAATTCCTGCTGGTAGTGGAAGCCGTTCTGGAACACGTCCACCAGCAGCTTCTGCGACAGCGCGTTGACCACGCTGACGCCGACGCCGTGCAGGCCGCCCGAAACCTTGTAGCTGTTGTCGTCGAACTTGCCGCCTGCGTGCAGGACGGTCATGACGACTTCGGCTGCAGACACTTCGCGACCGAGCTTGGCACTCATCTGCTCGTGCTTGCCAGTCGGGATACCACGGCCGTTGTCGGACACCGAGACCGAACCGTCAGCGTGGATCGTCACCGCAACGTGGTCGGCGTGGCCGGCCAGCGCTTCGTCGATCGAGTTGTCGACGACCTCGAACACCATGTGGTGCAGACCGGTGCCGTCATGCACGTCACCGATGTACATGCCGGGACGCTTGCGGACAGCCTCCAGGCCTTCCAGGGCGGTAATGCTGTTGGCGTCGTAATTGCCGTTGTTTGCCGGGGTGTTCTGTTCGTCGCTCATTGCGCTTGCCGTAGGCTCCGCAGGTCGGCCACCGCTTGGAGCGATGTGCCGAGAATGAAAGGATTCCAACCCGAATTATACCAGCCGGGGTCGAGCGGCCCTGGTGTGCCCACTATGGCACAGCCACGATCTGTGCATGTTCCACGTGGAACCGGGCGATGTGGGTCAGGTCCAGCAGCGCCGCCGGGGTTTCGGTAGCGGTGATGAAGATCTGTGCCGGCCCATTGAGCAGGCGCTCCAGCACCCGCGCCTGATGGGTGCGATCCAGCTCCGAGGCCAGATCGTCCAGAGCGATCACCGGCCATTCGCCGCGCTGTTCCGCATAGTCCTCGGCCTGCGCCAGCAGGCAGGCCAATGCCGTCAGCTTGGCCTGACCACGGGACAACGCATCACGGCCCGGAATGTTGTGGAAATCCACACTCCAGTCTGCCCGGTGTGGGCCGACCGAGGTATAGCCGGCCTGCCGGTCGCGTTCCCGGGCCAGAAGCAGGGCATCGGCCAAGGGAAGCTCATGCCGCCGCCAACCGGGGCTCAGTTCCAGACCCTGGATGCCGAGTTGCGGAGCCAGGCTGGCGGCCAAGGCCACCGTGCGCTGCTGCAGACGCTCCAGGTAGTGCTGACGGCGGCTGGTCAGCGGTTCCCCGGCCTCGGCCAGCTCGTGATCCCAGGTATCGAGCATCCGCGACGGCCCGCCCTGCTTGAGCAGAGCATTGCGCTGCTTCAGCGCCCGGGAATAGCGGCGCCACAGGGAGAGAAAATCCGGTTCCACGTGGAACAAGCCCCAATCGAGGAAGCGACGGCGAGGTTCGCCCCCCCCACTGACCAGTGCATGGCTCCCCGGCTCGAACGTCACCACGGCCAGCGCTGCGCAGAGATTGCCCAGCTGCGCGACATCTTCGCCGTCCAATCGCCCCTTCCAGTCCTGGCCACTGTGGCGCAGCCCGGCCTTTCGGCGGTGCGGCGGGTGATCGGCACGCTGTTCGTCCCATTCCACGAAGATTTCCAGCGCTTCCTGGCCCTGGCGCACCAGACCGTCGCGGACCCGGCCACGGAAGCTGCGCCCGTAGGCCATCAGGTGCAGGGCTTCGAGCACGCTGGTCTTGCCGGCACCGTTGTCGCCGGTCAGCAGGTTCAATCCAGGCTTGGGCGACAGGTCCACCGCGCTGAAGCGACGCAGTTGGTGCAGGGCGAGGCGGCGGATAAGCATGGGGCGCGAAAGACCATCCGCACGAGGCGGTAGTGGGGCAGGGAATCCATCAGCTTACTGCATCGGTCAAGCCAGCCGTGGCGCGCCAGACATCGCCACTGTGCTGAAGCCTCCGCCTGGCAACCCTACGCGTGTTCCACGTGGTGGCGCTCCCTCATCTGGGCTCGCCTGGGTCTGGATATGCCCGGGAATCCTTGAATTCTGAGCGGCGGCGCAGGGTACAGGCCTGCAGATTTCAGCGATTTCAGCCTCATTCCGCGAGCATCGCCAGGTGCCCCCGACGGTGGGTTGCGCGAACACCGCGCGGATTTCTTGAAATCTACGATGCGATGCCGTGGAGGGTTCCACAGATTTCAAAGAATTCAGCCCGTTCGTTTCACGCTGTCCACAGCGGGACTGTATGACTTATACACAAGGTATGGGCAAACTGTGGATAAAAAAGCCCTTTTGCCCGACCTGCGAAACTATCCACAGGTTCCCCCCCAGCCTGAGGGGCCTCTATACAGGGGGTTTCAGCCGCATAAATCTATTTAAAATCAATTGGATAGTGCATTTCTCCACGAAATCTGGGCCTACCATCACCACCATGCTTTAGATTTATACCCAGATTTAGAAGCTAGGCCAGCTCTGATCCGGCCCCAACCAGGCCTGTGGACAGTGACGTCTGCAGATGAAGCAACCACTGCGATAGCGGATGCGATCCGCTTCATCCATCCGACCAGATCGGGTCACCTGCAATCAGGCTGAGGACCCGGAACTGCGTACTCGATCGAAGTTGGCTGGGCAGCGCCCAAGTCAGCAATCTGGATTCCTGCCGCGCAGGGCCGATTGCATCGGAGGGGCAACCAGGAACAATCGGTAAGCAACAATCTCGAGCAAGACATTCGCCCAGCCCTGGAGATTCCGCGATCCCCGATGCTCCACGTGGAACCTGCAAAAAAAAAACGCCCGGGGAGATCCCGGGCGTCCTTCGGTTCCACGTGGAACAGGCTGCTGTCAGAGACGCAGCGGCATCACCACATGGCGCGACTTCTCGCTGCTGGATTCACGAACCAGCGCAGAAGAGTTGGAATCGCGCAGCTGGATGATGACCTCCTCATCGCGCAGCGCGGAGAGGGCGTCCAGCAGGTAGTTCACGTTGAAGCCAATGGCCAGATCACTGACCGTGGTGTCGGCTTCGATCTCTTCCTGGGCTTCTTCCTGTTCCGGATTGTGCGCGCTGATCTTCAGGTTGCCCGGCGAGACTTCCACGCGGATGCCGCGGTACTTCTCGTTGGACAGGATCGCGGCGCGCTGCAGCGAGGCACGCAGTGCTTCACGATCAACCTTCACTTCGCGGTCGGCACCGATCGGAATCACCGCTTCGTAATCCGGGAAACGACCGTCGATCAGCTTCGAGGTGAAGGTGACATCGTCGCGCTTGACGCGCACGTGGCTGCGGCCGACTTCCAGTTCGATCTCGCGATCGCCGCTCTCCAGCAGGCGCTGCAGTTCGGTCACGCCCTTGCGCGGCACGATGATCTGGCGCTTGGAACCGCTGGGCTTGGCCAGATCGGTTTCACACAGGGCCAGGCGATGGCCGTCGGTGGCGACCGTGCGCAGCGCATCGCCGCGCAGGTCGAACAGCAGGCCGTTGAGGTAGTAGCGCACGTCCTGCTGGGCCATCGCAAACGCAGTGCGCTCGATCAGTTCCTTCAGGGTTGCTTCGCCGATCGCCACGCGCTCGGTGGCTTCCACTTCGTCCACCGATGGGAAGTCGTTGGAAGGCAGGGTGGCCAGGGTGAAGCGGCTGCGGCCGGCCTGCACGGTGATCTTGTCACCGGTCTGCGAGACGGTAATCCGGCTGCCGTCGGGCAGGGCGCGGATGATCTCGAACAGCTTGCGGGCGGGAATGGTGGTTTCGCCGTCCTGGGCATCTTCAACCGCGATCCGCGACACCATCTCCACTTCCAGGTCGGTACCGGTCAGCGACAGCTGGCCGTTCTGCACCTGGACCAGGAAATTGGCCAGAACCGGAAGGGTCTGGCGGCGTTCGACCACGTTGACGACCTGTGCCAACGGCTTGAGAAAGGCTTCGCGCTGCAGTGTGAAACGCATGTGGTTCCGTGCCCCTATGCTTTAAAAAATGTGGAATAAATCAAAAGCTTGGTGGTGCTGGTAGAGACAGAATCGCTGGAAAACAACGCTAAGTCTTTGTAAATAAAAGGATTTCAGGCATCGAAACCCTCTGTATTACCGACCCCCAGGGGGTGGGGAAAGCTGTGGATAAAACCGACGCGATCTCAAACGCCATTTTTATCCACAACGTGTCCCGCGCTTGCTACCGGATTCTGCACCGTTTTGTGCGATGACGCCTCATCGGCATCCGTGCATCATTCGCTCAGCTTCCGGATCAGCTTGTCCCAGTCCTCGCGGAGCTTGCCGTCGGTTTCCATCAGGGTCCGGATCTGGCGGCAGGCATGCAGCACCGTGGTGTGATCGCGACCGGCAAAGGCATCGCCGATCTCGGGCAGGCTGTGCTCGGTCAGTTCCTTGGTCAGGGCCATGGCGACCTGGCGCGGGCGTGCCAGCGAGCGGGTCCGACGCTTCGACAGCAGATCCTTGATCTGCAGGCCGTAGTAGTCGGCAACGGTTTTCTGGATGTTGGGAATGCTGATCGCCTGCTGCTGGGCGCGCAGCAGGTCGCGCAGGGTTTCCTGGGCGAATTCGGTGGTGATCGCGCGGCCGGTGAAATTGGCGCGGGCGGTCAGGGTATTGAGCGCGCCTTCGAGGTCGCGCACGTTGGAGCGCATCTTCTTGGCGATCAGGAACGCAACATCATCGGGAATCTCGGCACCGCGTTCGCGTGCCTTGGCCAGCACGATCGCGGCGCGGGTCTCGAAGTCCGGCGGTTCGATCGCGACCGACAGGCCCCAGGCAAGCCGCGACTTCAGGCGCGCTTCCAGGCCCTCGACTTCGCGCGGATAGCGGTCGCAGGTCAGGATGATCTGCTGCTTGCCATCGAACAACGCGTTGAAGGTGTGGAAGAACTCTTCCTGGGTGCGGTCCTTGCCGGCGAAGAACTGGATGTCATCGATCAGCAGCGCATCCACCTGCTGGAACTGGCGCTTGAACTGATCCATGGTCTTTTCCTGCAGGGCCCGGATCATCGCGCTGAAGAACTGTTCCGAACGCAGGTACAGCACCTTCGCGCCCGGATTGGCCTGGCGCATGGCGTTGCCGGCGGCGAACATCAGGTGGGTCTTGCCCAGGCCGGTGCCCCCGTACAGCAGCAGCGGGTTGTGCGCGCGGTCGCCCGGCTTCTGCGCCGCCTGGAAGGCGGCGGCCAGGCCCAGCTGGTTGCTGCGGCCTTCGACGAAGTTGGCGAACGTGTAGTGGTTGTCCAGGTTGCCGGCGAACGGCACCTGCGGTTCGCTGGACACATGCGCCGACGGCGTGGAAACCGACGCGTTCTGCGCCTCCACAGGGCGCGGGCGCGAGCCGATTTCAAGAAAAACGTCGCTGAAACCGGCGAAGTGCGCCAGCAGTTCGCGGATCCGGGCCAGGTACAGCTCGCGGACCTGGTCGACGATGAAGGCATTCGGTGCATACAGCACCAGGCTGTCCACGCGCAGATCGGCCTGCAGTGGCTTCAGCCAGGTATGAACGTCTTCCGGCGGGAACTCCGCTTCGAGGCGCTCGAGACTACGGGACCAAGCATCCATCAGCAATAATCGTCCGGTGGCCGGGGCATGGACGCGACAAGGCGCCCAAACACAGGCCTGAAAGGGGGGAAATGGATGGCTCAGACTACCACCGAGCGCCCGCCTTCGGAATGCTTGTCCCCTACTTATTCACAAAAACATCCACAGCTATTGCACAGCCCGGTGAATTCGCGTAGCTGCCAGGGGTTGACTTGGGGCAGGGTACCTCTCTAGAATTTCCGGTTCTTTCCGTCCCATTCATACGAGAGGCCCCCAATGGCCACGAAGCGCACCTACCAGCCCAGCAACCTCAAGCGTAAGCGCGACCACGGCTTCCGTGCCCGTATGAAGACCGCTGACGGCCGCAAGATCCTGTCGCGTCGCCGCGCCAAGGGCCGCAAAGTCCTGAGCGCCTGATTGCCATGCCGCACCCCGCGGCAGACGCAATCCCTTCGACAGTGAATACTGCAGACCCGCGCAAGCGATTCCCTCGCTCTGCGCGGGTTCGCACGCGTGCCGAATACTCAACGGTCTTCAACGGCGCCCGCCGTGTGTCCGATCCGCTGATGACCCTGCACTGGCTGCCGGCTGACCGGCCGGCCAGGCTGGGTCTGGCGGTTTCCCGCAAGGTTGATCCGAACGCCGTCGGGCGTAACCGGATCAAGCGCGTCCTGCGCGACATCCTGCGTCAGACACGTACCGACATCCAGCCAGGCGACTTTGTCGTCGTGGCTCGTAGTGCTGCGCGTTCCGCCAGCAACGACGAGATCCGCCAGGCCTTCCTGCGCCTGCTGCGTCGCCTGCGTGCATTGCCCACGCCGGGCGTGGACGGCACAATGCCGCCGCCTGATGGCATCGCAACTCCTTCTTTGACCGAGCCGGCATCGCGTCCCGGCCCCGCCGAGCCTGTCCGCTGATGAACCAGACCCGCGTATTCCTCATTTTTGCCTGGCTGATGGTGGCCGTGCTGCTGTGGATGGAGTGGAGCCGTGAAAAGGCTGCTCCGACCCCGGCACCAACCACCACGTCGGCCCCGGCCGCCGCACAGAGTGTTCCGGGCGCGAACCCCGGCGCCATCCCCAGCGCCCAGGTGCCGGGCGCCCCCGGCCAGGCCGCCGCACAGGCCCAGGCCAGCGCTACCCCGGCCAGCCAGCGCGTGACCGTCACCACCGACGTGCTGCGCCTGGTGCTCGACGGCGGCCGCGTGCTCGACGCCGAGCTGCTGCAGTTCCCGCAGACCAAGGACGAAGGCAGCCCGCCGGTCCGCCTGCTGACCGAAGACCCCGCGCACCCGTACAGCGCGATCAGTGGCTGGGCCAGCGAAGACAGGAACACCCCGGTCCCCGGCGCCGACGGCTTCAAGCTGGTGGGTGACACCAAGGACTTCGTGCTGGCCAAGGGCCAGAACGAGCTGCAGATCCCGTTCGTGTGGACCGCCGACAACGGCGTGACCATCAAGCGCACCCTGACCGTCTCGCGCAACGAGTACGCCGTGCGCTTCAAGGACGAAGTCAGCAACGCTGGCGCCGCGCCGTGGAACGGCTACGTCTACCGTACCCTGGACCGCACCCCGACCATCCTGTCGCGGAGCATGACCAACCCCGATTCCTTCAGCTTCAACGGTGCCACCTGGTACGACAACGACAAGAAGTACCAGCGTCGTGCGTTCAAGGACTACCTGGAAGACGGCACGCTGAACCAGAACATCACCGGCGGCTGGCTGGCGATGCTGCAGCACCACTTCTTCACCGCCTGGATCCCGCAGAAGGACCAGACCGCACACTACGTGCTGTCGCAGGTGGCTGGTCGTGACCTGATCGAAGCGCGTGGCCCGGCCTTCACCGTGGCCCCGGGCCAGTCCACCAGCACCGAAGCCCGCCTGTGGGTCGGCCCGAAGCTGGTCAACCTGATCGCCAAGGAAGACGTGCCGGGCCTGGACCGCGTGGTCGACTACAGCCGCTTCTCGATGATGGCGGTGATCGGCCAGGGCCTGTTCTGGGTGCTGAACCAGGTGCACAAGCTGGTCGGCAACTGGGGCTGGGCGATCGTCGGCCTGGTGGTGCTGCTGAAGCTGGTGCTGTACCCGCTGTCGGCAACCCAGTACAAGAGCGGCGCCAAGATGCGCCGCTTCCAGCCGCGCATCGCGCAGTTGAAGGAACGCTATGGCGACGACCGCCAGAAGTTCCAGACCGCGATGATGGAGCTGTACAAGAAGGAAAAGATCAATCCGATGGGGGGCTGCCTGCCGATCCTCATCCAGATGCCGATCTTCTTCGCCCTGTACTGGGTGCTGGTCGAATCGGTCGAACTGCGCCAGGCGCCCTGGTTCGGCTGGATCCAGGACCTGACCGCACGCGACCCGTACTTCATCCTGCCGGTCATCAACGTGGCAGTGATGTGGTTCACCCAGAAGCTGACCCCGGCACCGGGCATGGACCCGATGCAGCAGAAGATGATGCAGTTCATGCCGCTGGTGTTCGGCGTCATGATGGCCTTCATGCCGTCCGGCCTGGTCCTGTACTGGGTGGTCAATGGCGGCCTGGGCCTGCTGCAGCAGTGGTGGATGACCAAGCGCCATGGCGGCGAGCCGGTCCCGGCCACCACCGCGCCGGCTCCGGTCAAAAAGAAGTAATCCCGACCTGTAGAGTCGACTGTTAGTCGACTGGCAGTAGAGCAGTCGACTAACAGTCGACTCTACTACCGCCCCGGTCGATGAGAAGCCCGCCGCAAGGCGGGCTTTTCGCATGCGGCGTTAGAATCGCCGGCACACCGTTCCTCCCACCTTCGAGTCCACCATGCAGCGTGCGTCGTCGTTCCGCCTGTTCCTGCCGTCGCTGTTGTTGACCCTGGTCGTTGCCGGCTGTGGCGACAAGGACGCGAAGGCGCCGGCGACCACGGTCACCCAGCCCAGCGCGCAGGCCGCGGCCGCCGCCGATCCCGCCGCTGCACCGTTGCTGGCCGCGCTGCAGAAGCAGCTCGACGGCTACCGCCGCATCATCGTGCTGCTGGCCGACGAGGAACAGCAGTCGGCTGCCGACCGCGGTACCTCCACGCGCGTGGGCCAGCAGCTGTTCCACGATGGCCTGGAACAGCGCACGGCCATCGCCGCGCAGTTCGACACGCTGCTGCGCGGCTCCAGTCCGCAGCGCTTCGCCACCCTCGGCACCGTGCTGGACTACATCGAGTCGGCGCCGGAACTGTTCGACGCCGACCGCCTGGCCTTCCGCGAAGTGCTGCGTGACCTGCATGAACGGGTCGGCACCGATTCGTCGCTGCCGGCAGTGAAGCTGCACCAGCGCATCGGTGAAGACCTGGAGGCGCTTGATGAGATCGAGCGCAACTACAACCAGGAACTGACCCGCATCTTCAGCCGTTTCGAGCGCACCCGCGCCATCGAACTGAAGCGTGAGAACTGGGACGACTACATCGCCCACCTGCACAAGGACTACAGCCGCGAAGCGATCCTGCGCGACTATGGCGTGATCGAGCCGTACCCGATGTCGATGAAGGACAGCGACCGCGAGATCTTCGGCCGCGACCTGCCGGCCAAGACCGTTGTGCTCACCTTCGACGATGGCCCGCACAAGGCCTATACCGATGAAGTGGTGGCCATCCTCAAGCGCTACGACGTGCCGGGCGTGTTCTTCGAAGTGGGCCGCAACCTGGGCAAGGTCGAGGCCGACGGCAAGGTCAGCCTCGGCCCGATGGCGAAGATCAGCCGCAACCTGATGGAAGAGGGCTATGCGGTCGGCAATCACAGCCTGACCCACGCCCAGCTGTCGCGCACCACCGGTGACGCGCTGCGCCAGCAGGTGCTGGACACCGACACGCTGCTGAAGGATGTCGACAGCAAGCGCGCGCCGCTGTTCCGCTTCCCCTATGGCGCACGCAATGCCGAAGGCCTGCAGCTGCTCAACGAAGCCGGGCTGAAGTCGATCATGTGGAACATCGACTCGATGGACTGGGCCGACCCGGTGCCGGAATCGATCGTCCAGCGCGTGCTCGACCAGGTGAACAAGGAACAGCGCGGCATCATCCTGTTCCACGACATTCACGATCGTGCGGTGAAGGCGCTGCCGCAGATCCTCGACCGGCTGATCGCCGATGGCTACCAGTTCGCTGGCTGGAACGGCCGCGACTTCACGGTCGCCCGTGCGCGCAAGGGCGATACCGGTGCCGCCACCGTCACCACCGGCTACGAGAAGTCCTGGGCAATCGTGGTCGGCATCGACAACTACGCCAAGTGGCCGAAGCTGGAGTACGCCAGCCACGATGCGCAGGCGGTGGCCGATACCCTGACCGGGCAGTTCGGCTTCCCGTCCTCGCAGGTGATCGTGCTGAAGAACGAGCAGGCCACGCGCAACAACATCCTGGCTGCCTTCCACGACCGTCTGGCCGATGACCGCACTGGCAAGAACGATCGCGTGTTCGTGTTCTTCGCCGGCCATGGCGCGACCCGCCAGCTCGCCTCCGGGCGCGACCTCGGCTACATCATCCCGGTCGATTCGGACCCGAAGGAATTCGCTACCGACGCCATCGCGATGACCGACATCCAGAACATCGCCGAGAGCATGCAGGCCAAGCACGTGATGTTCGTGATGGATGCCTGCTACAGCGGCCTGGGCCTGACCCGTGGCGGTCCATCGTCGTCGTCGTTCCTGCGCGAGAACGCGCGGCGCAGCGCGCGGCAGATGCTGACCGCCGGCGGTGCCGACCAGCAGGTGGCCGACGCCGGTCCGAACGGCCACTCGGTGTTCACCTGGGTGCTGCTGCAGGCATTGGCCGGCAAGGGCGACCTCAACGGCGATGGGCTAATCACCGGTACCGAACTGGCCGCCTACGTTGCGCCGGCCGTCTCAGCCGTTTCACACCAGACCCCGGCCTTCGGCAGCCTGCCCGGTTCGCAGGGCGGCGAGTTCGTGTTCCAGGTGCCGGACAGCCAGGAGTTCCTCAATGCCGATACGCGCCAGTTGACCGCCGATGCGATCGCACTGAACAACAAGGTTGAAGCCGCCAGCGAAGCCAAGGGCAGCCAGGCGCCGGTGACGGTGGCCGACCTGCAGGGCGGCAAGGCCAAGCTGGTGGTGCCCACTGCGGGCCCGGCGTCGGATCGCCAGCGCGCGCAGCAGGCCAATGACCGCGGCCTGCAGCTGTACCGCGAGAAGCAGTACGACGAGGCGGTGGCGCAGTTCACCGAGGCACTGAAGCTGCGTCCGGACTTCGCCCAGGCCGCCAACAACCTCGGCTTCGTCTACTACCGCCAGCAGCGCTATGCCGAAGCTGCGCGCTGGCTGGAGAACACGCTGAAGATCGACCCCTCGCGTGCAGTGGCCTATCTCAACCTGGGTGATGCCTACTTCAACGCCGGCGACAAGGCCAAGGCCAAGCAGGCCTACACCACCTACCTGGCGTTGCAGCCGCAGGGCAGTGGCGCGGCCCAGGCGCGCGCACAGCTGGAGAAGCTCTGAGCCATGAACGACGCGATCCGCACCGACACCATCGTCGCCATCGCCAGCGCCCCTGGCGCCGGCGGTGTCGGCCTGCTGCGCCTGTCCGGCCCGCGTGCTGCGGCCATCGCCAATGCACTGGGTGCACCTGCACTGCGTCCGCGCCACGCGCACTACGCGCGCCTGCGTGATGCCGAAGGCGAGGTCATCGACGATGGCATCGTGCTGTGGTTCCCGGCACCGAACAGCTTCACCGGCGAGGAAGTGGTGGAACTGCAGGGCCACGGCAGCCCGGTGCTGCTGCAGCAGCTGGTCGCGCGCTGCATCGCGCTCGGCGCGCGCCAGGCGCGGCCGGGTGAGTTCAGTGAACGGGCATTCCTCAACGGCAAGCTCGACCTGGCCCAGGCCGAGGCCATCGCCGACCTGATCGCCGCGGGCGACAACCGCGCCGCGCGCGCGGCACGTCGCTCGCTGGATGGCGTGTTCTCGCGCCGCATCGACGCCGTGGTCGAGCAGCTGGTGCTGCTGCGCATCCACGTGGAAGCGGCCATCGATTTTGCCGACGAACCGCTGGATACGCTCGGTGGCGCGCAGGTGCGGCGTGGGCTGGAACAGGCGCGCAGCGATCTGGCCCTGCTGCGCCGCGATGCCGAACGCGGCCGTCGCCTGCGCGATGGCCTGCACGCGGTGCTGATCGGTCCGCCGAACGCCGGCAAGAGTTCACTGCTCAACGCGCTGGCCGGCAGCGAACGCGCCATCGTCACCGACATCGCCGGTACCACCCGCGACACCCTGCACGAAACCATTCGCCTGGACGGCCTGGAGCTGACCCTGGTCGACACCGCCGGCCTGCGCGACGGCGGTGACGCCATCGAACGCGAAGGCATGCGCCGCGCCCGCGTGGAAATCGAGCGCACCGACCTGGCGCTGATCGTGCTGGATGCGCGCGATCCGGCGGCCGGCGAAGCAGCGCTGGGCGAGGCCGTGGCGGCGGTGCCGCACAAGGTCTACATCCACAACAAGTCGGACCTGCTGGAGGCGTTGCCGTCGCTGGACGATCCGGACCGCGTGTTCGTTTCGGCCGCCACCGGCGCCGGGCTCGACGATCTGCACGCGCGTCTGCGTTCGATCGCTTCGGCCGGGGCAGGGGAGCAGGTGGATGGCGAGTTCTCCGCGCGCACGCGCCATGTGGATGCAATCGAACGTGCGCAGGAACATGCGCAGCGCGCCGATGGCGAGCTGGCGCACGAGCACCTGGAGCTGGCCGCCGAGGAACTGCGGCTGGCGCATGACGCGCTGGGTGAGATCACCGGGCAGATGAGTGCCGATGACCTGCTGGGAAGGATCTTCTCCAGTTTCTGCATCGGCAAGTAAGCCTTGGTAGTGCCGGCCGCTGGCCGGCAACCCAGCCGAACGAGCTCCCCGGGATCGCTACGGGGTCGGAGCCCCTGCGGGGATCCGACCCCAGGTCCCCCACCTGTCACATTGCCGCCGCATACTGACGCCCATCACATACCGCTTGGGGAAGTCGCAGTGAAGTCGTGGGGTTGTGCGTTGCTGTTGTCGCTGGCCGTGGCACCATCGGTGGCCATGAGTGCTGAATCCTCCACCCCGGCCGCGCACAAGGTGTCGGTCTATGGTCATCGCGGGGCGAGCGCGTTGCTGCCCGAGCACACCTTGGCCGCCTATGCGCAGGCGATCGCCGATGGCGCCGACTACATCGAGCCGGACCTGGTGATGACCAGGGACGGAGTGATGGTGGCCCGCCACGAGAACGAGATCAGCGGCACCACTGATGTGGCCTCGCATCCGGAATTCGCCAGCCGCCGCACCAGCAAGGTCATCGACGGCCAGAAGGTGGACGGCTGGTTCACTGAAGACTTCACCCTGGCCGAGCTGAAGACCCTGTACGCGCGCGAGCGCCTGCCGGAACTGCGCAGCACCGCCTATGACGGCCAGTTCCGCATCGCCAGCCTGGACGAGATCCTCGCATTCCTTGTCCAGCAGGCCGGGCGTGCCAACCGTGGCATCGGCCTGGTGCCGGAGATCAAGCACCCGACCTACTTCCAGTCGATCGGCCTGCCGATGGAAGACAAGCTCCTGACCGCGCTGCGTGGCAATGCCTATACCAACGTCGGCCCGGTCACTATCCAGTCGTTCGAGACCGCCAACCTGCGCTACCTGCGCGGCAAGATCCCGCGCGGCAGCAACATCCGCCTGCTGCAACTGCTGTGGAAGGGCGACACCCAGCCGGCCGACATCGCCAAGGCCGGTGGCAAGCTGACCTACGCGCAGATGATGACGCCGGCAGGACTGAAGGACATCGCCAGCTACGCCGACAGCATCGGCCCGGAACTGCGCTCGATCATTCCGCTGGATGCCAAGGGGGCGCTGAGCACTCCGACCACGCTGGTACAGGACGCACATGCAGTGGGCCTGATGGTGATTCCGTACACCTTCCGTCCGGAGAACCACTTCCAGGCCAGCAACCTGCGCAAGGGCGCCGACAATGCGCGCAATGCCGAGGGTTCGATTGCCGAGATGCGTGCCTATCTGGCCACCGGCATCGATGCCTTCTTCACCGATGACCCGGCACTGGGCCGACAGGCGGTGGATGGCATGGGCGCAGCGGGGAATGCGGCGAACTGACGGACTCTGGTAGGTGCCAACCTTGGTTGGCACACAACAACCGCGCCGACCAAGGTCGGCCACTACCGGTTCATGAGGTTGCCGGCCAGCGGCCGGCACTACCGGGGCATTTTCAGCCGCGCGGCTCGTCTGGCCGGCGGAACGGGATCACCACGTAGTCCTGACCTTCGCGCGGCTGCCACAGCACCGGCACGCGCTGCGGTGACGGCGGTTCCAGCTCGTCGTCGGCCAGCGGTTCGGCCTCGTCTTCTTCGTCTTCCCAGCTGTAGCGCGGGCGCGGCGGCAGCGGGTCGGCATTGCGGAACAGCAGCGCGGCGATGATGCCGGCGAAGGCGCCGCCCATGTGCGACTGCCAGGACACGCCGTCGGCGTGCGGCAGGATGGTCATCAGCATGCCGCCGTAGAACAGCATGCCGATCAGGCCGGTGGCAATCGCTGCACGGTCGCGGCGCAGCAGGCCCAGGCTGGCCAGCAGGAACATCAGGCCATGGGTGACGCCGCTGGCGCCCAAATGCACGCTGCCCGGATTGCCCAGCATCCACGCACCGATGCCCGAGCCCAGCCACAGCAGGGGCAGGGCGCGCACGGTGGCTTTCGGGTAGACGCTGCCGGCCAGCGTGCCCAGGATCAGGATCGCGATGCTGTTGGCGGCGATGTGCTCGACCGAGGCATGCAGCATCGGGCCGCCGATCAGGCCAAGCAGGCCCTTGGCTTCCAGCGGCGCGACCGCCCAGGGCCGCCAGTCGAAGGTGCCCTGCAGGGCGAACACGGCCACCAGCACCAGCACGGCGGCCAGGCTGACATTGAACGCCCGCAGGATGCGCGAGCGGTCGTTGCGGGGGGCCGGCAGGTCGCCAGCGGGCAGGGGCGCGTTGTTGTCCATACCTCAGCAATGGCGGTGACTGGCGCGAAACCAAGGCCACTGTTGCGGGAGAGTGGGTGCGGCCGGCGGGACAATCCCGCCGGCCGCGTCTTCCCACCGCTCAGGCTCAGGCGTGGCCCGAGCCTTCCTTCGGCGGGTACTTCAGGCTCAGCACCACGGTGGCGGCGATGATCACCGCGACCACGCCCAGCGACACCGGGGTCGGGATCTTGAACAGGTCGATGATCATCATCTTGATGCCGATGAAGGCCAACACCAGCGCCAGGCCGTACGGCAGCAGGTGGAAGCGGTCGGCCATGCCGGCCAGCAGGAAGAACATCGCACGCAGGCCCAGCACCGCGAACACGTTGGAGGTGAGCACGATGAACGGGTCGGTGGTGATCGCGAAGATCGCCGGGATGCTGTCCACGGCGAAGATCACGTCGGTGACCGCGATCAGGATCAGCACCGCGAACAGCGGGGTGAACCAGCGCACGCCGTCGCGCTTCACGCTCAGTGCGTTGCCGGCATAGTCCGGCAGCAGGCGCAGGTGCTTGCGCATCCAGCGCAGGGCGGGATTGGTCTCCAGGTCCGGCTCCTGGCCGGCGGCGAACCACATCTTCCAGCCGGTGAACAGCAGGAAGGCGCCGAACACGTAAAGCAGCCAATGGAACTGGCTGATCAGCACGCTGCCGGCGAAGATCATGATCGTACGCAGCACGATCGCACCCAGGATGCCGATGATCAGCACCTTCTGGCGCTGCTCCTCCGGCACCGCGAAGTAGCTCATGATCATCAGGAACACAAAGATGTTGTCGACCGCCAGCGCCTTCTCGACCAGGTAGCCGGTCAGGAATTCGAGGCCGACCTTGTTGGCCACCACCTGGCCGGCGGTCTCATTCAGGTAGTACCAGAGGCCCGCATTGAACAGCAGGGCCAGCGCGACCCAGCCGATGGACCACCACAGGGCCTCCTTGAAGGTGACCTTGTGCGGTCCACCATGGCGCATCAACACGAGGTCGACCAGCAGGGCGATGACCACCACCGCTGCGAAGCCGCCCCACAACCACACGTTACCGATCGTCTGCATTGGGAATGTCCGTTGGAAAGATGAATGCCAGGCCGGACGGCGAGGATCTGCAACGGAGGATCGGGAGGGGGATCCAGGGACAGAGCTTCGCCAGTACGGCGAAGGTCTCGCTCGCAGTTCCAGTCGGCTGGAACTGCCGTTGCACCGGAGCCTGCGGGCTCGAAATGACGGCGACAACGTCTGGGAGCTACTCCCCTTCTGGCGCCGATTCTGCCGTCTGGCCCCGCCGCCGTCAAATGGGGAGGCCAGGGGGCGGATCACCAAAGGGGCTCCGACCCCATCGTCGCCACACTGGGGTCAGAGCCCCTGCGGGGATCCGACCCCGGCACCCGGTTTACAATGGGTGGATGAATACCCCCCTTCCGATTGTCCGCCTCAAGAATGCGTGGCGTTCCAGCCACCCGTGGATCTTCCAGAAACTGGTCGAGAAACCGACCGTCCGGCCCAAGCCCGGTTCCATCGTCGACGTGGTCGGCATCGATGGCGAGTTCATTGGCCGCGGGTTCTACAACGGGCACTCGCGCATTGCCGTGCGCATCCTCGAAACCGATCAGAACGTGCCGGTCGATGCCGGCTGGTTCTCGCGCAAGATCGCCCAGGCGGTGTCGCTGCGCCGTGAGGTGCTGAAGCTCGACGCGGTCTCCGACGCCTGGCGCGTGGTGCACAGCGAAGGCGACGGCCTGTCCGGCCTGGTGGTGGATCGCTACGGCGACCTGGTGGTGGTCGAGTTCTTCGCCGCCGGCATGTTCCGCCACCGCGAATGGATCTACGACGCCCTGCGCGAGCAGTTCCCGGGCTGCCGTTTCCACAGCTTCGCCGACGAACACGTGCAGAAGCAGGAGAGCTTCGACTTCCACGGCAACACCACCACCGAGGCGTCGGTGATCACCGAGTACGGCATCAAGTTCCGCGCCGACCCGGCCGGCGCGCACAAGACCGGCTTCTTCGCCGACCAGCGCGAGAACCGCGAGTGGCTGAGCCAGCAGGTGGAAGGCAAGAGCGTGCTGGACCTGTGCTGCAATACCGGCGGTTTCGCCGTGTATGCCGCTGCGCGTGGCGCTTCGGAAGTGGTCGGCATCGACATCGATGAGGACGTCATCCAGATCGCCAAGGGCAATTCGCGCCTGAACAACGTGCGCCCGAAGTTCATCCAGTCCGACATCTTCCCGTGGCTGCGCGACGCCGCCAACCGCGGCGAGCAGTACGACGTGGTGATCCTGGATCCGGCGAAGATGACCCGCGACCGCGACCAGGTCATCACCGCGCTGAAGAAATACCTGGACATGAACAAGCTGGCGCTGGGCGTGGTCAAGCCGGGCGGCCTGTTCGCCACGTTCTCCTGCACCGGCCTGGTGGCCGAGGACCAGTTCCTCGACATGCTGCGCCGCGCGGCCTATTTCTCCGGCCGCACGATCCAGATCCTGAAGGTCGCTGGCGCCGGTCCGGACCATCCGTTCATGGCCCACGTGCAGGAATCGCGTTACCTGAAGGCCGTGTTCTGCCGCGTGGTCGACTGACCGCGGGACGATGTAGAGGCGAGCCGCGCCACCTGATCCTGGGGGCGCCATTGTTTCGAACGCATCGCAATGCGCGGGAAGCTGGCCGCTGGGCCGTGAATACGATTCATGCTCGACTCGCGGTGCCTGGCAGCCGAGCGTGAGCTCGACTCTACAAATCTGCTGGCTGCAGCGCTATGGTCGGGCTCTTCCCATTGCCGGTGAGAGCCCATGCCATCGTTGCGCCACCTGTCCGTCGTGCTTGCCCTGGCGCTGTGTGCGCCGCTGTCGGCTCATGCCATCGAGTTCAGCGCACAGGAACTGGCCCGAGCCAAGGCGCTGCAGCAGCGCCTGGTCACGCTCGACAGCCACTTGGATACGCCGGCCAATTTCGGCCGGACCGGCTTCGACATCGAGCAGCGCCACGACCGCAACGCACTCTCGCAGGTGGACTACCCGCGCATGGTCGAGGGCGCGCTGGACGGTGGCTTCTGGGCGATTTACACCGATCAGGGCGACCGCAGCCCAGCCGCGCACCTCGCCGAGCGTGACCATGGCCTGCAGCGGCTGCTGGAGATCCGCGAAATGCTGGCCGCCAATCCCGAGCGTTTCGCGCTGGCATTGACCGCCGATGACGCGGCACGGATCAAGGCCGCCGGCAAGCGCGTGGTCTACATCAGCATGGAAAACGCCAGCCCGCTGGTGGAAGACCCCAGCCTGCTCTCGTTCTACCACCGTGCCGGCCTGCGCCTGCTCAGTACCGTGCACTTCGCCAACAACGAGTTCGCCGATTCGGCCACCGACCCCAAGGGAGCGGAATGGAAAGGCCTGAGCCCGGCCGGCAAGGGCCTGGTGCAGCAGGCGGTGAAGCTGGGCATCGTGATCGACCAGTCGCATGCGTCCGACGCGGTGTTCGATGACCTGCTGGCAATGATGCCGGTGCCCTTCGTGCTGTCGCACAGCTCAGCCAAGGCGGTCTACGACCACCCGCGCAATCTTGATGACGCGCGCCTGCGCAAGCTGGCCAAGGCCGGCGGCGTGATCCAGGTGAACGCCTATGGTGGCTACCTGATCGACACCGCAAAGACGCCCGAGCGCAAGCAGGCCGAGGAAGCGCTGAGCAAGCAGCTGGGTGGCTGGGAAGGCATGGGCATTGAGCAGGGTGTTGCCCTGCTGAAGGCCGAACAGGCGCTGGACCACGAGCACCCGGTGCGCCATGCCAGCCTCGACGACTTCTTCGCCCACTTCGAGCACATCCTCAAGGTGGTCGGCCCCGAGCACGTGGGCATCGGCCTGGACTGGGATGGCGGCGGTGGCCTGAGCGACCTGCCCGATGTCAGCCAGCTGCCGAAGATCACCGCGTGGCTGCTGCGCAAGGGTTACACCGAGCAGCAGATTGCCGGCATCTGGGGCGGCAACCTGCTGCGGGTGATGCGCCAGGCGCAGGACTACGCGGCAAAGCAGGGCGGTTGAAACGCCCTGCGGTCGTGGCGGCCGGCCGGCACGACCGGTGATCCGTTTACTTCGCGATCAGTGCGTGGCGGCGGCTGTACAGGAAGTACAGCACGAGGCCGACCACGTTCCACAGCAGGAAGTACAGCTGCGTGGTGTGCGGCAGGCTGATGAACAGGTAGATGCAGCCCAGCGCGGCCAGCGGGCCGACCACGAAGGCCAGCGGCGTGCGGAACGTGCGCTCGCGGTTCGGCTCGCGCAGGCGCAGCACCACCAGGCAGATGCCGACGGCGGTGAACGCGGCCAGGGTACCGGCGTTGGCCAGCGCGGCAATCTCGTCCAGGCGCGCCACACCGGCCAGCGCCGACACCACCACTGCGGTGAACAGCGTGGTCGCCACCGGCGTGCCGGTGCGCGCGTTGACCTTGGACAGGCCACGCGGCAGCAGGCCATCACGGCTCATCACGAAGAAGATGCGGCTCTGGCCGTACAGGAAGGCCAGCAGCACGGTCGGCAGGGCGATGATCGCGATCACGCCGATCACCATCGCCGCGGTCGGATGGCCCAGCTGGCGCATGATCAGCGCCAGCGGCTCGGCGCTGTGGCCAAACACGGCGTAGCTCATCGCACCCACGGCGGCCAGCGCTACCAGCACGTAGACGATGGTGCAGCCGATCATCGAACCGATGATGCCGATCGACAGGTCGCGGCCCGGGTTCTTGGTTTCCTCGGCGGCGGTGGAGATCGCATCGAAGCCGTAGAAGGCGAAGAAGATGATCGCCGCCGCTGCCATCACGCCGTGCTCGACGCCATCGGGGCCCATCGACTTGGCGAAGCCATACGGCATGAACGGCTGCAGGTTGGCGCTGTCGAAGGCGGGCAGGGCCACGGCCACGAAGATGGCCAGCGCGATCAGCTTGAACACCACCAGGATGGCGTTGAGGGTGGCGCTTTCCTTGGTGCCGGCCATCAGCATGCCGGCCACCAGCCAGGTGATGATGATCGCCGGCAGGTTGATCATGCCGCCTTCCACGTGCGGGCCGGCCGCCAGCCAGGCCGGCAGGTGCACGTTCCAGCCGAACTGGGTGTGGACCCATTCGAGGAAGCCGACGAAGTAGCCGGACCAGCCCACCGCCACCGTACTCACCACCAGCGAGTACTCCAGGATCAGGCTCCAGCCCACCACCCAGGCGAACACCTCGCCCAGCGCACTGTAGCTGTAGGTGTAGGCACTGCCGGCGGCCGGCATCATCGTCGACAGCTCGGCGTAGGACAGCGCCGCGCAGGCACAGACCGCACCGGCGATGGCGAAGGAGATCAGCACGGCCGGGCCGGCCAGGTTGGCACCGACGCCGATCAGCGTGTAGATGCCGGTACCGACGATGGCGCCAATACCCAGCGCGATCAGGTGCGGCCAGCTGAGCGTCGGGATCAGACGCCTGCCGGCTTCGTGGACGGTGACGGAATCTAGGGACTTGCGCCGGAACAGGGACATGCAGGCCTCGGAAGGGGTGACTAAGAACGACAAGTTCCCGAGTGTGACCGAACGCAGCGCAGCATTACCACTGACGGGGGTCATGCATGGCGGGGCGCGCGCTGCACCCCGGCCACGCTGCCGGAATCGGCACAAATGCTGGCAGGGTTCGAAATGATTCGATCCCTCAAGGCGAGCCCGGAGGCGATTGAAGTACGAGAGCAGGGGCCAGATCGATGCTGACCCGCTGCGGATCGACCACCGGCGCCGCACCTTGGGTTCTCAACTGGGCCACCAGCACTTCGAAGCCATGCGCGCGGCCGAACGCGTGCTCGTCCAGGGTCAACGGCAGCAGCTGCAGGAAGTCGAATCGTCCCGATGGCAGTTGCTGGGGTCCCGGAAAGTGCAATGACGGAACGAAGACGGCCGCCTGCAGCATGCTCCCTGCGTGATCCACCGGCCCCCCCAGCTTCAGCCGGTCCCATGGCGCCAACGGATTGCCGGGCATGCGTGAGTGGCACAGCAGCAGGTGGTACGCGGTGAACCAGCGCAAGGTGGTCAGCGCCCACGTCGCTTCATCCTGCGTCTCAAGCATCAGTTCGATGCCCCACCCCGAATCTCCATCTTCGTGCCGCCCTTCCCAGGGGTTGGACAGGCCGGTGCTGACATAGATCCAGTGCCGTCGATCACCGTGCGGAGGGCACGCATTGACGCCGACATGCAGCCAGCGCGGGTCGATCTGCTCCTGCTTGAAGACGTTGCGCAGCAGATCCATGTCGAGGGGGTAGATCCCCGGTCCGGTATCGCCGAACAACCGCCGGTACAGCGTCTCCTCCCGATACTCCCAGCTGCGCTCCAGCAGGGTGTCGTCGTCGATGGTGCTCACTCAGCTACCCTGCCGGGCCAGCGGCAGCCGTCTTCCTGCCAGGCTTCGGGGTCGTCGTGGAAGGTGGTGCTGCGGCCATCGCGGGCGCGTTCGTAACGCAGATCCAGCACCAGGGCACCCTGCGTGCTCAGCAGGTAGCGGCCGTTGAGGCGTCCGTCGATGCGTTCTTCCCAGACGCTGTCGAACTGGTACGGGCGATCTTCGGCCAGCACCGTGGTCTCCATCGAGATCCGGTGCAGGGGCAGGCGCTCGCGCTGCCCGGCGTAGCGCACATCGGCCCGGCCGTCTTTCAGCCAGCGCCATTCCAGGTGGATGCTGTCATTGCGACCGCCGCTCAGGCAGCGATGGTCCTGCACGGTGGTGCCAGAGGCGGTGCCGGCGAGCAGTAGTGCGACCGCGGTTGCCAGCCAGGCCTTCATCCGTTCAACCCCAACCGGATGCCGAACCCGACAAGGAACAGGCCGGCCACCCGGCGCAGCGCATCGCTGATGCGCGGATGCTGGATCAACCGGCGGCGGGCCAGGTTGCCCACGCCGATCAGCATCGAGCAGTAGGCGATGCTGACCACCAGGATGATGCCGGCCAGGGCCGCGAAGGTGGCGATGCCCTGGTGCGCCTTCGGATCGATGAACAGCGGCAGGAAGGCCATGTAGAACAGAATCGCCTTCGGGTTGAGCAGGCTGACCAGGATCGCCTGCTGGAAGTAGCGGCCCGGCTGCATGCGGATCGGACCAGCATCACCGCCCTCGTGCTTCGGCGTGCGCAGCAGGCTGATGCCCACCCATACCAGGTAGGCCGCACCCAGGTACTGCACAGCGTGGAAGACCAAGGGGTTGGCCTTCAGCAGTGCGGCGACACCGGCCAGCGCCAGCCACATCAGGATCTGGTCACCGACCAGCAGGCCGGCCAGCGCGGTGTAGCCGCCGCGCACGCCGCCCCGACCGGTGGCGGTCAGCAGGGTGAAGGTGCCGGGGCCGGGCAGGGCGAGAAACACCAGCACAGCGACCAGAAACGTCCACAGGTCCTGGATGCCCATCCACGGCATGGCGGTGTTCTCTCTTACGGGGGGCTGCCATTGTCGGCCAGCACCGGGGTGGGCGACAGGGGGCGGGGAAGTCCATCGGGCATGCCAGACAGCAGCGGTTGCAGGTGCTGGCGCAGCTGCGCGTGCAGTTGCCGTACCGCGGGCGAGAACTGCTTGCGGTGCGGGCATACCAGCTGCAACGGAATGTGGCTGCCGACGCCGTCGAGCAGCAGCTGCAGGCGTCCGGCCAGCACGTCTTCGCGCAGGTCCAGCCAGGATTTGTAGGTGATGCCTTCGCCGGCCACCGCCCAGCGCCGCACCACGTCGGCGTCGTCGCAGACCAGCGGGCCGCGCACCGGGATCACGGTGCGGCGCCCGTCGACCTCGAACGACCAGCGATCGTAGGCGCGGCCACTGAGCTGGTAGACCAGGCAATCGTGCTCACGCAGTTCGTCCAGGCGCACCGGCGTGCCCCGTCGCTGCAGGTAATCGGGCGACGCCGCGAGCACACGACGGTTGCCTTCCAGCAGGGGCAGGGCCACGTAGTTGGCGTCATCGAAGTGGCCGATGCGGATCGCCACATCAACCGGATCGCGGAACACGTCGGCCACTTCATCGGACAGCCGAAGGTGCAGGCGCAGCCGTGGATGTGCGGCTCGGAATGCGGTCAGCCACGGCAGCAGCAGGTTGCGACCAAAGTCCGACGGTGCCGACAGCTGCAGCGTGCCGTGCAGTTCGGCGTCCTCGCCCTGTACGCGGGCCCGCCCTTCGCGCAGGGTAGCCAGTACCTCCTGCGCATACGGCAGGTACAGCGCGCCCTCGCCGGTCAGGCGCAGGCTGCGGGTGGTACGCACGAACAGGCGCAGGTCCAGTTCGCGTTCCAGCCGCGCCACGGCAGCAGCGACCTGGCCGGGTAACAGATCGGCCTCGCGGGCCGCCTGCGAGAAGCTGCCCAGTGCGGCCGTGCGGACGAACAACTGCAGGTCGTCGAAGCGGATCATCTTCATTGCCGGAGTGAAAGTGCTGCCCGATTCTGCGCCTTTCTGAGCGACCGTGCGCGGCGCAACCTGTGCACTCCTTCCCCACTGGACCGCTGCCATGCGCGCCATTGCCTACACCCACGCCGGCCTGCCGATCGACGACATCCGGGCCCTGATCGATATCGAACTGGAACTGCCGCAGCCCGGCCCACGCGACCTGCGGGTGGCGGTGCGCGCGGTGGCGGTGAACCCGGTCGACACCAAAGTCCGCCGCGGCGTGGCCACCGACGGCCCGCGCGTGCTGGGCTGGGATGCGGTCGGCATCGTCGACGCGGTGGGCAGCGAAGTCACCCTGTTCCAGCCTGGCGACGCGGTCTACTACGCCGGCGTGATCGACCGCCCGGGCAGCAATGCCGAGTACCAGCTGGTGGACGAGCGCAGCGTCGGCCGCAAGCCGGCCAGCCTCGATGATGCCGCCGCCGCCGCGCTGCCACTGACTGCAATCACCGCCTGGGAGCTGCTGTTCGACCGCCTGCGCATCCCCGAGGGCGGTGGCGAAGGCCAGACCCTGCTGGTGATCGGTGCTGCTGGCGGTGTCGGTTCGATCCTGGTGCAGCTGGCACGGAAGCTGACGAAACTGACGGTGATCGGCACCGCATCGCGCCCGGACACCCAGGACTGGGCGTATGCGATGGGCGCGCACCACGTGATCGACCACAGCCTGCCGCTGGCCGAGGGACTGGCACGGCTGGGCATCAGCGAGGTGCAGCACGTGGCCAGCCTGACCCACTCCGACCAGCACTACGCGCAGATCGTGGAGCTGCTGGCGCCGCAGGGCCAGTTCGGCCTGATCGACGATCCGGGCCAAGTGGACGTGATGGCGCTCAAGCGCAAGGCACTGTCACTGCACTGGGAGTCGATGTTCACCCGCCCGCTGTACAAGACCGCGGACATGCAGCGCCAGCACGACCTGCTGAACCGGGTGGCCGAGCTGATCGATGCCGGTGTGCTGCAGACCACCCTGGGCGAGCATTTCGGGCGCATCGACGCGGCCAACCTGCGGCGCGCCCATGCGCTGCTGGAGAGTCACCGCGCCAAGGGCAAGATCGTGCTGGAAGGCTGGTAAGGCCGGGTCGTTCCCGCGCCCTTGGGGTCGCTCTTGGGGTCAGATCCCTTTCCCCCGGGAAAGGGATCTGACCCCTGCCTCAGGCCACGCCATTGTCGACGTGTTCGGCGAAACCGGGCTGCTGGCGCAGGCGTTCGAACCACGCCGCGAGGTGTGGCAGTGCGGGCTTGTGGCCGGGTGTGCTGCGCCAGCGCTGGGTCGACAGCCCCAGCACGATATCGGCGAGGGTAAAGGTGTCGCCCGCCACATAGCCGTCGGAAGCGGCCAGCTGTGCATCAAGCACCCCCATCAACCGGTTCCACTGCGCCAGGCTGGCCTCGGCGCGGGCATCGTCCGGGTAGTCCGGATGCTGGCGCACGCGCGCCATGAACACATGGCGCCAGGCGCTGTTGAGGTCGCTGGACTGCCAGTCCATCCACTGCTCCACCCGGGCCCGGGCCTGCGCTGCTGCGGGCAGCAGGTCGTCACGGCCGGCGCGGGCAGCCAGGTAGCGGCAGATGCTGTTGGACTCCCACAGCACGAAGTCGCCATCGCGCAGCACCGGCACCTGCCGGTTCGGATTCAGTGCGGCCAGCAGGTCCGCGGGTGGCGCAGGCTCGTGGCGCAGGGGCAGATCCAGCCTCGCGCACAGCCACAGCACCTTGCGCACGTTGATGGAGGTGGGCTTTCCGTACAGAGCGAGCATGGTTCTGGCGCAGCAGCTGAGACTCCGCCAGCCTACACTTGCCCCATGCAAACCGAATATCTGCTCATTGGCGGCCTTCTATTGGCCGTGCTCATCCTGCAGCTTGTCGCCCTGCTGCGCCGCCCGCCGCACGACCGCCTCGAACAGGCGGTGCGTGAGGAGGCGCGCGCCGGGCGCAGCGAGCTGCGCGAACAGCTCGATGGCTTTGCCCGCGCGCTGACCGATCTGTCCACCCGCACCGACCAGCGCTTGGACCTGCTGCGCGAGGCGCTGGGCGAGGACGCCCGCAAGGCGCGTGCCGAGGCGGCGGAGAGCCAGCAGCGTGGCGCCGCACTCATGGGGCAGCGCCTGCAGGAACTGCGCGGCCAGCTGGAAACCTTCGGCCAGCAGCAGGAAGCGCGCATCCACGCCTTCGGCCAGCAGCTGCAGGAACTCACCGGGCGTACCGACACCCAGCTGGGTGCGTTGCGCCAGACCCTGGTCGATGACGCGCGCAAGGGCCGCGAGGAAGGCGCGCAGTCGCAGCAGCGCCTGACCGAAAGCCTTGGCCTGCGCCTGCAGGAACTGACCCAGCGCAACGAACAGCGCATCGCCGAGATGCGCGCCACGCTGGAAGAGCAGCTGCGCGCGCTGCAGAACGACAATGCGCAGAAGCTGGAGCAGATGCGCCACACCGTGGACGAAAAGCTGCAGTCGACGCTGGAAACACGCCTGGGCAACTCCTTCAAGCTGGTTTCCGAGCGCCTGGAACAGGTGCAGCGCGGTCTTGGCGAGATGCAGCAGCTGGCCACCGGCGTTGGCGATCTCAAGCGTGTGCTGACCAACGTCAAGAACCGTGGCAGCTGGGGCGAAGTACAGCTGGAGAACATCCTCGAACAGACGCTCACCCAGGAACAGTACGCGCGGGCAGTGAAGGTACGCCCGGACAGTGGCGAGATGGTCGATATCGCGGTGCGCCTGCCGGGCCGCAGCAGCGACGACACGCCGGTGTGGCTGCCGATCGACTCCAAGTTCCCGCGCGAGGACTACGAGCGCCTGCTCGACGCGCAGGAACAGGGTGACGCCGACGGCGTGCGCCTGCAGGGCATCCAGCTTGAACGCGCGGTGCGCGTGCAGGCCAAGTCGATCTGCGACAAGTACATCGCGCCGCCGCACACCACCGACTTCGCGGTGATGTTCCTGCCAACCGAAGGCCTGTATGCCGAAGTGATCCGGCGCCCGGGCCTGGTCGACCTGTTGCAGCGCGAGCACCGCGTGGTGGTGGCTGGACCGACCACGGTCACCGCGCTGCTCAGCAGCCTGCAGATGGGCTTCCGCACGCTGGCCATCGAGCAGCGTTCCAGCGAGGTGTGGAGCCTGCTGGGTGCGGTGAAGAGCGAGTTCGGCAAGTTCGCCGGCATTCTCGAGAAGGCCGAGAAGCAGATCACCACGGTCGGCCGCAGCATCGGCGAAGCCAGCCGCAAGACGCGCACCATCGAACGGCGCCTGCGCGGCGTGGAGTCGCTGGCGTCAGAGCAGGCGCAATCCCTGCTGGGCGGCCTGGCCGATGCTGATGCCACGGCCGAGGACGAAGGCAACGAAGGCGACGACGGCGACGAAGCCTGAGCTACGTCGACACGCCGCCTGCATGGTCGATGCGTATGCTGGCGGCCTGTCCTACTGGATCAGGTAACGCCATGCGCCTGCGCCTCTGCACCAGTCTCATCCTGACCGCGCTGCTTGTCGCCTGCAGCAGCGCACCGCCGGCTGCCAATCCGGCGGCGGCACCCGCCGCAGCCACCAGTCCCGAAGCGGCCGAGGCCTACCGCGAAGCGCGCGATGTGGACTGCCAGGCCGCTGGCGGCACCCTGCAGCGGCTGGGCCGGCTGCAGCGCGAACAGTGCGTGATTCCCTACGCCGATGCCGGCAAGGCCTGCAGCCGCAAGAGCGACTGCACGGGCCAGTGCCTTGCCGGCGGCGAAGTGGCGGTTGGCGGCGCCGCCACCGGCACCTGCCAGCGCGATGCCCGCCAGAACTTCGGCTGCCGCCAGCGCATTGATGAGGGCAAGGCGCAGGGCATGATCTGCGTGGACTGATCGTAGTGCCGGCAGCCTCATGAACCCTTGCGAACGATCGCACGATTGCCGGCCAGCGGCCGGCACGACCGACATCGCGCGGCGCTATGCTGGTGGGCCATTCCCCGCTGTTGCCGGAGCCCCCGCGTGAGCACTTCGATCCAGGACATTTCCCTCACCACCATCGACGGCCAGCCGTCCTCGCTTGCCGACTACCAGGGCAAGGTACTGCTGCTGGTCAACGTCGCCTCCAAGTGCGGCCTGACCCCGCAGTACGAAGGCCTGCAGGCGCTGTATGCGGAAAAGCACGCACAGGGCCTGGAAGTGCTGGGCTTCCCGGCCAACAACTTCCTCGGCCAGGAGCCGGGCAGCGAAGCGGAGATCCAGCAGTTCTGCCAGCTCACCTACGATGTCAGTTTCCCGATGTTCTCCAAGATCAGCGTGGCCGGTGACGACACCCACCCGCTGTACCAGCAGCTGATCGCTGCGCAGCCGCAGTCGATCGGCGAAGGCCCGCTGCGCGAGCGCCTGGCCAGCAAGGAGATTCCGATCCACGCCGCGCCGGCGGTGCTGTGGAACTTCGAGAAGTTCCTGGTCGGCCGCGACGGCAAGGTCATCGCCCGCTTCGCCCCGGACGTGGCGGCTGACGACGCGCGCCTGCGCGAAGCCATCGAAGCCGCGCTGGCTGCCTGATCGGCCGGGGTCGGATCCCTTTCCACGGGAAAGGGCTCCGACCCCACCCACGGCGCCAAAGAAAAACCCCGCCGAGGCGGGGTTTTTCATGCGTCGCTGACAGGACTCAGTGCGTCCACTGCGGCATCGGCATCGCATCGACCGGGATCGGCGAATTGGCGTCGTCGTGGCCACGCTCGCGCTTGCTGCGCAGATCGTTCTCGATCTGGTAGTTGCGACGCTGCATCCATGCATCGCGCACCAGCGAGTACTCGTCCACGGCAGTGTCACGCAGGTCGTCGATCGCCAGCAGCTGCGCGCGGGTATCGACCAGCTGCAGGCCCTGCAGGCCGATGCGGACCTTGTCCTCTTCGATACGGCGGATCGGCGACAGCGGAATGTCGCCGGCCAGGCCGAACACGTCGCGCACGGTACGCGGGCCGAAGAACGGCAGTTCCACGTAGCGCGAACGACGCCAGCCCCAGGCACCCAGGGTCTGGCCGAAGTCCTCATTGCGGCGCGGCACCATCGCCTTGCTGGCCGGATCGAACAGGCCACCGATGCCCAGCGTGCTGTTCATCAGGAAGCGGCCGAGGCTGTCCCATGCATCGGCACCGCGGCCCTGCAGCAGCTGGTTGGTGATGGTCACCGGCGCGCGCAGGTTGCTGAAGAAGTTGCTGACGCCGGTGCGGGCGAAGCGCGGCACCACGTGGGTATAGGCGGTGGCCAGCGGACGCGCGACGCCGCGGTCGACCGCGTTGTTGAACTTGTGCACCTTGCGGTTGAACGGTTCCCACGGATCGTAGGCCGCTGCGTTGGTGGTGTTGCCGGCACCGCCATAGAGGGCATCGAAGTCGTCATCGCCACCGGGCGCGGTGGCGGCTGAGGTCTTCGCCGCGCTGCCGTCGCCGCTGTCGGTGGGAGCAGCCGGCGACGATGCGGCAGCCGCCGGCGGATTGGCCACCGGCGCGACCGGAGCAGCGTCAGCCGTGCCGGCATCGGTGGCCGCGACGGCGGGCGAGGTGGAAGAACTGGCCGGGACCACGGTGCTGGCTGCCGGTGCATCGCTGCGCGCGGGCTTGCCGGCACAGGCGGTGAGGGCGGTGGCCAGGACGATCAGGGGGAGAGTGCGCACGACGTTCATGTCAGCTCGCAGCAGAAGTAGCGTTGAAATCCAGGTTGGGCGACAGCCGGTAGGCCGCGCTCAGTTCGTTGTAGCCAGCCGGCGCGCCGGTGATCACCAGCGGATGGCCGGCCTTGCGCGCACGTGCCGCCAGCTCGGCCAGCAGGGCCAGGCCGGCGCTGTCCACGCGTTCGACCTCAGCCAGATCCAGCCGTGCCAGCTTTGCCGGCAGGGCCTGCAGCTGCGGCCATAGCGCGATCACCGCAGCGCGGTCGAGCACCCCGCGCAGGCGCAGGGTGTCGCCTTCCAGCAGCGCCAGTGCGTTACTTGCCATTGCCCGCGGGCCCGGCCTGCATGCTGCCGCTGTGCAGCTCGCTGGCCACCTGCTTGATGCCCTTCTGGCGCAGCGGGGTGTCGAACTGGTTGCGGAACGTCTGCACGTAGGAGATGCCTTCGATGTTGACGTCGAAGATCTTCCACTGGCCGTTCACGTTGCGCATCCAGTACTCGACAGGGGTCGGCTCGCTGCCGGCACGCACCAGCTCGGTGCTCACGCGCACGCCGCGGTTGCCCGGCAGCGGGCTTTCACCCTTCAGGCGGAAGCTCGGCTTGCCCTGGATGTTGAGCAGGGTCGAACCGTAGCGCTGCATGAGGCTGTCGGCCATGGCATCGGCGAACAGCTTGATGTCGGCATCCGAGGCACCACGGGCGTGCGGGCCCAGCACCAGGCGCGCGGCATAGTCGCGGTCGAAGGTGCGGTTCAGTTCGCTGTCGATGTAGTTGCGCAGGCTGGCCGGGTTGCTGCCGAATTCGCTCCTGCGCTGCTGCAGGGTGGTGAGGATGCGCGTGCTGGCATCGATCACCACCTTGCCGGCCTGGCCCTGCGCCGCGGCAGCGGCGGGGGCGGCGGCCTGGGCCTGGGCGAGGAACGGAGTAGCCACCAGCAGCGCCGAGGCGAGCAGGGCCGGGATCAGTTTCATCTTCATGGTTGCGGTTCCGTTGCAGGCGCCTGCGCGCCATCGTTGGGCTTCTGAGCAGCGCCGCCACCGGCGCCGCCACTGAACATGTACTTGCCGACCAGCTGGATCAGGTCAACCGCCGGCTGGGTGAAGACAATTTCGTCGCCGGCCTTCAGCACGTCCGGATCACCGCCCGGCTGCAGTCCGATATAGCTCTCGCCGAGCAAACCACTGGTGAAGATGCCGGCCGAGGTGTCCGCCGGCAGGTCCTTGACCTTGCTGTCCATGCGCAGGGTCACGATCGATTCGAACTTCACCGGGTCCAGGTCGATGGAGGCGACCTGGCCGACGGTGACGCCGCCGATCTTCACCGGCGCCTGCTTGCGCAGTTGGCCGACCTGGGAGAAGCGCGCCTTCAGCTCGTAGCCCTGGCTGCCCCAGCTCCAGCGCTGGTTGGTCGAGGCCACCGCCAGCACCATCAGCGAGGCCAGGGCCAGCAGCAGGAAAGCGCCGACGGAGAATTCGAGTCTGGGACCGCGGATGGCCATGTGGATTACCTGATCGAGTCGTGGTGGCCGCGCGCGCCTGCGCACCGCCGGTGGAGGGGTTAGGTGAACAACATTGCCGACAGAACGAAGTTGAACATCAGCACCAGCAGCGAAGCGTTGACCACTGCACGGGTGGTCGCCACCGACGTGCCTTCAATGGTCGGCTCGGCATGGAAACCAACATAGGCGGCGACCAGCGCGGCGGTGCCGCCGAAGATCGCCGACTTCAGCATCGCCACGCCGAAGTCATCCCAGAAATCGACGCTGTTGCGCAGCGCCGACCAGAACACGCCATTGTCCAGGCCCAGCACGTGCACGGCCTCGAAGTAGCTGGCACTGATCGCCAGCGAGCAGAAGATGCCGGTCAGCAGCGGCACGGTCAGCACCGCCGCCCAGAAGCGTGGCGCCACGGCCTTGGCCACCGGGTCGATCGCCATCAGCTCCAGCGCCTTGATCTGGTCGGTGGCGCGCATCAGGCCCAGCTCGGCGGCGATCGAACTGCCGGCGCGGCCGATGAACAGCAGCGCAGTCAGCACCGGCGCCAGTTCGCGGTACAGCGACAGGCCAAGCAGGGTCGACAACGCGTCGGCCGCGCCGAAGGTGGTCAGCGTGCGGTAGCCCTGCAGGGTCAGCACCAGGCCGACGAAGGCGCCACCGACGGCGATGATCGGCAGCGAGCGCGCGCCGATCTTGTAGATCTCGCGGGTCAGTTCGGCCAGGAAATCACGGGTCGGCAGGGAACCGCGCAGCACGGTCAGCGAGAACAGGCCGGCGCGACCCAGCGAGCGGGTGGCTTGGACGAACGGCATCAGGCAACCCTCGCGCGTGGCGCGGCATCGAACGGAATCGGGCCATCCGGCTGGCCATGCAGGAACTGCCGCAGCAGCGGATCCTGGCTGGACTGCAGTGCCTCGGGCGTCCCCTGGAACACGACGCCGCCATTGGCGATGGCGATCACCTGGTCGCAGATCGGCAGGGTCTCGTGCACGTGGTGGCTGACGATGATGCTGGTCAGGCCCAGGCTGTGGTTGAGGCGCTGGATCAGGCTCATGATCACCCCGGAGGCGATCGGGTCCAGCCCGGTCAGCGGCTCGTCGTAGATCATCAGCGGCGGGTCCAGCGCCAGCGCACGGGCCAGCGCCACGCGGCGCGCCATGCCGCCGGACAGTTCGCGCGGCCAGGCGTCGGCGGCGGCCAGCAGGCCCACCGCATGCAGCTTCATCTCCACCAGCCGGCGCAGCACGGCGGCCGGCAAGCGGGTATGCGTACGCAGCGGCAGGGCGACGTTCTCGGCCACGGTGAGGTCGGTCAGCAGACCATTGCCCTGCAGCAGCACGCCCACGCTCTTGCGCATCTCCAGCAGCGCGCTGCTGTCATGCGGGATCGGCTTGCCGAACAGGGTGACGTCGCCGGCCACCGGTCGCAGTTCGCCGGTCAGCGCCGCCAGCAGGGTCGACTTGCCGCTGCCGGAGGGGCCGAGCACGGCGGTGATACTGCCCTGCGGCACCTGCAGCGACACGTCACGCAGGATCGTGCGTCCGCTCCGGTCGATGCGGACGTTGGACAACTGCACCAGACTGGAGGTGGAAGCCGACATGGGCACCATTAACGTTTTTTAGACATCGAAGGATCGGGCCAGCCGGCTGAACATAAGCAGACTGGACGGTCCAGTATTGTTGCACGGCAGGGCGGGGCGCAGGCCGGGACAATCGGCCGGCAGCCCGGAACAATCCGTACCGTCGATGGGCCGACCATTGAATACTGCCTGCCGTCCTGCACACTGTGCATGATGAGTGACCCAGGCAGCGATTTCCGCCTCTACCATTCCAACTCGCTGGACGTGCTGGCCGCGCTGCTGGCGCGCAACGTGCGTGCGCCGGTGCCAGGCCAGCCGTTGTTGGCGCCGGAACTGGTGTTGATCCCGCAGGTGGCGATGCGCCGCTGGCTGCAAGCGACACTGGCCGCCGAATTCGGTGTCGCCGCCAACCTCGAATTCCTCACCCCGGGCGAGTTCGTGGCCCGCGCGCTGAAGGCCAACGTCAGCGGCGAGCAGGACGATCTGGACGCGGCCGGCTTGCACTGGAAGCTGTACCAGGCCCTGCGCGACCCGACATTGCTGGCGCAGCCACCGATGCGTGCGCTGCAGTCCTATCTTGCCGGCGGTGACGCATTGAAACCCTGGGCGCTGGCCGGCGAGCTGGCCTCGGTATTCGAGAAGTACCAGGCGTGGCGCCGTGACTGGCTGCTGCGCTGGGCAGCCGGTGCCGATCCTGCCGACCCGCAGGCGATCCTGTGGCGCACCATCACCCAGGGCCACGACTACCGCGCGCGCCGCATCCAGGAATACCTGGACCGTTTCGAAGGTGCCGGCCAACCGCTGCCGAAGGGCTTGCCACCGCGCATGTCTGCGTTCGCAACGCTCAACATCTCGCCCGACGTGCTGCGGGTGATGGCCACCCAGGCGCGGGTGGGCGAACTGCATTTCTATATGCCTACCCCGGTGCAGTCGTACTGGGGTGACCTGCAGACGCTGGCCGAGCGCCTGCGCAGCGGCGCACCGGACCCCTTCGGCGAAGCGGCCGGCGAGAACCGCCTGCTGGAAGCCTGGGGTGCGGCCGGGCGCGACTTCATGGCGGTGCTGGGCAGTTACGAGGTGGTGCATCCGGCCGGCGAAATCGCTGCCTATTCCGATCCGGAGGAGGACACTCGCCCGACCCTGGACGAAGGCGGCCTGTCCGACAGCCTGCTGCATCGCCTGCAGCGTGACCTGTTCCACCGCCGCGCGCTGCCCTCGGGCGAGCTGCGCGACGGCCTGCGCAGCGACGACCCCAGCCTGCAGGTGCATGCCTGCCATACCCGCCTGCGCGAGCTGCAGGTGCTGCACGACCAGCTGCGCAGCCTGCTGCAGGACCCGCGCTTCGACCCGCCGCTGCAGGCGCGCGAGATCGCGGTGCTGGCGCCGGACATCGATCCCTATGTGCCGTACCTGGAAGCGGTGTTCGGCGGTCGCGGCGGCGAGGAGGAACACATTCCGTATGCGCTGGCCGACAGCAGTCCGCTGGCCGGCGAGCCGTTGGCCGATGTGTTCGTGCACCTGCTGGGCCTGCCGGTCTCGCGCTTTGGCTTGAACGAAGTGCTGGACCTGCTGGCCAGCGCGCCGCTGGCCGAGGCGGCCGGGCTGGAGGCGGTGGACTTCGACCGCCTGCATGGCTGGCTGCAACAGGCCGGTGCACGCTGGGGCCTGGATGCGAAACACCGCAACCAGCACCAGGCACCGGCCGACGACGCCTACACCTGGCAGTTCGCGCTGGATCGCCTGGTACTCGGCCACGCCACCGGCAGCGAGGCCGACCTGGCCGGCGTGGCGCCGTGGATCGAACTGGAAGGCGGTGCGCTGGACGCGCTGGACCGGCTGCTGCGCCTGCTGCGCGTGCTGGCCATCTACCAGCGCCGACTGGGCGAGCTGCTGACCCCGGCGCAGTGGCGGCAACGCCTGCTGTCGCTGCTGGATGCACTGCTGCCCACCGCGCCCAGTTCCCCCAACAGCCAGCGCGCGCTGGAGCGCCTGCGCAAGCTGCTCAACCAGTTCGCCGACGATGCCGCCAAGGCCGGCTTCGAGGAAGGCGTGCCGCCGGAGGTGGTGCGCGCGCACTTCGCCGGCGCGCTGGGCGAGGCCGATACGCGCGCACCGCTGCTGACCGGTGGCATCAGTTTCGGCCGCATGGTGCCGATGCGCCTGCTGCCGTTCCGGGTGATCTGCGTGCTCGGCCTCAATGATGGCGATTTCCCGCGCCGTGACCCCGCTGCCGGTCTCAACCAACTCACCGCCGAGCTGGATACGCCGCGCCGCCGTCCGGGCGACCGCTCCACCCGCGAGGATGACCGCTTCCTGTTCCTGCAGCTGTTCGCCGCCGCGCAGGAGGTGTTCTATCTCAGCTATCTCGGCGCCGATCCGCGCGATGGCAGCGTGCGCGAGCCGTCGGTACTGGTCAGCGAACTGATCGATGCCGCCGCCGCGTATCACCTCGATCCGCCTGCAGCGGCCCGTGACTTCACCGTGCGACATGCCCTGCAGCCGTTCTCACCGGCGGCGTTCGGTGATGGCGATCCACGTCGCTTCAGCTATCGCCGCCAGTGGCATCCGGCCGCCGGTCGTCTCACCGGCCAGCGCGGCGGCCTGCAGCCATGGTTCGATGCTCCATTGCCGCCGCCGCTCGACGATGCGGTGGAAGACGAAGTCGCGCTCGATACCCTGCGCCGCTTCCTGTGCGACCCGGCCGGGCAGTTCCTCGCACAGTCGCTGGGCCTGCGCCTGGCCGACGACGTCGAGGAAGTCGATGACCTGGAACCGCTGGTGCTGTCCTCGCGCGGGCCGGAAAAACGCAGCGTGCAGGCCGCGGTGGTACGTGCCACGCTCAGCGGCGATACCGAGCCGTTGTACCCGCGACTGCGCGCGCGCGGCCTGCTGCCGTCGGGTCCATTGGGCGAGCGTCAGTTCGAGGTGGAACAATTGAAGACCCGCCCGTATGCCAGTGCGTTGCTGGGCTGGATGCAGGGCGAACCGCTGGAAAGCCGTCGCTACGAAGTGGAGATTGATGGCGTGCGCCTGCATGGCCGCGTGGCCGATCGCCATCCCGAAGGGCTGGTGCGCCTGCGTGCGGGCACACTCAATGGCAATGCAGTGATCCGCCACGGCCTGGACTGGCTGCTGGCGAACGCTGCGGGCGATACGCTGCCGCTTGTGCAGTTCCATGATGGCGGCGACGCCGGTCCCGGCCCGCATGTACTGCCGGCACTGAGCGTTCCCGCTGCACGTGCGGCGCTGCGTGCGCTGCTGCAGCTGCGCCAGCGTGGCCTGCGCGAGCCGCTGCGCTTTGCCCCGTACACCGGCTGGGTGCTGTACAACGCGCCGGCAGAAAAGCAGCGCAGCGAAGGCTGGAAGCAGTGGCACGGCAGCGACCGCAGCTGGGGTGAATCCAGCAGCGACGCCTGGCAGCTGCTGCTGCGCGGTGCCGACCCGTTCGCTACCGATGCCAGCTACGCTGACCTGCTGCGCAACAGCCAGCTGGTCTTCAGCGCGGTGCGCGAAGGCCGCGCTCTCGGCGCCGAAGCACGCCAGGAGGGCGACGCATGAACACCGCCATCGCCGAAGACGGCCTCGAATCCCTCAGCCGCGATCCCTATCTGGCGCTGTCGCTGGAGGGCATCCGGCTGATCGAAGCCAGCGCCGGCACCGGCAAGACCTTCACCCTGGCCACGTTGTTCACCCGCCTGGTGGTGGAGCAGGGCCTGCGCATCGGCCAGATCCTGGCGGTGACCTTCACCGATGCCGCCACGCAGGAACTGCGCAAGCGCATCCGCGAGCGCCTGGCGCTGGCCGCGCGCCTGGTCGACATGGAAGCGGCCGACGGTGAAGCACCGGAGGTACGATTGACGCGCGACGTGCTGCAGCGCCATCTGCAGGGCGGCACCGAGAGCGCCGCCGCACTGAAACGCCGCCTGCAGGTGGCCGCAGACGAGATCGACCTGGCGTCCATCTTCACCATTCATGGTTTCTGTACCCGCGTGCTGCGCGAGCATGCGCTGGAAAGCGGCCACACCTTTGATCCGCCGGAACTGCTGGCCAGCGACCGTGAACTGCTGGAGGAGCTCGCGGCCGATCTGTGGCGCGTGCATGCCAACGACCCGGCCACGCTGGAGCCGCTGACCTGGCTGTGGTCCAGCCCCGACGCGCTGGCCGCCGATCTGCGCGCGCTGCTGGGCACACCGCCGCTGCATCCGCTGCCACGGCCTGCGGCGCTGGCCGATCCACGCCCGGCATTGCAGAGCGCGGCGGAAGCCCTGTCCGCAAGCGTGCGCGAGCATGGCGAGCAGTTCTTCATCGACCTCTGCGATGCCGTCGACAACAAGTGGCTCAACGGCGTGTCATACAAGCTGGGCTGGCTGCACCCGCTGGGCCGGCAGCTGCTGGCCTGGGCCGAGCGCGCCGACCCGCGCGAGCTGCTGGCCAGCGATCGCCTGCCGGCACTGCTGCCGGAGGTGCTGGCCGACAAGACCAACAAGAAATTTCCTGATCGCACGCCGTCGTCGCCATTGCAGGCGCCGTTGGCGCGCTATGTTGCGCTGCTGGCCGAACGCGATGCCTGGCTGCGTGGCACCGCGCTGGATTTCCTGCACACGCTTCGCGCCGAAGCCACGCAGCGCCTGCAGGCGCTGAAGCGTACGCGCCGGGTACAGACCTACGACGATCTGATTGATGGCGTAGCGCTCGCCCTGGAAGGCCCGCAGCGGCTGACGCTGGTCAGGCAACTGCGTGCGCAGTACCGCATCGCGCTGGTCGATGAGTTCCAGGACACCGACGATCGCCAGTGGGGCATCTTCCACACCGTGTTCGGCGATTCGCCGGAGGTGCGCGAACTCGACCTGGCGCCGGCGCTGTTCCTGATCGGCGACCCCAAGCAGGCGATCTACGGTTTCCGCGGTGGCGACATACACACCTACCTGAAGGCCAAGCAGGTGGCGCAGCAGGCGCCGGTGCTGGACCAGAACTTCCGCTCGCGACCGTCTGTGTTGCGCGCGTTGCAGGCGCTGTACGACAACGGTGGCGAAGACGCCTTCCTCGAACGCGACATCCGGTTCGAGCCGGTGCGGCCCGGTGGCGTGCGCAGCGATGCGGACTACCTGCGCGACGGCCAGGCCGCCAAGGCACTCACCCTGCGCGTGCTGCGCAGTGGCGGTGACAAGGCGATGAGCGCCGATGCCTCGCGCGATGCGGCGACCCAGGCCTGCGTGGCCGCGATTCACCAGATCCTGGTCGATGCGCGCACGGGCAATGCCGTGTTGCGTGAGCGACCGGTGCAGCCCGGTGATATCGCGGTGCTGGTGCGCTCGCATCGCGAGGCCACCCTGGTACAGCGCGCGCTGGCCGCGGTCGGCATTCCCGCGGTGGCGGCCGGCAAGCAGAGCCTGTTCGCCACTGCTGAAGCCCGCGACCTTCGTGCGCTGCTGCTGGCACTGCTGCAACCGGCCGACGAAGGCCGCCTGCGTGCAGCGCTGGCCACCGTGCTGCTTGGCCAGCGGGCCAGCGCGATCGCGGCAATGGAACGCGAAGGTGACCTGCAACGCGGGTTCCAGGCACAGCTGCTGCATTGGCGCGAGCGCTGGCAGCGCGGCGGACCGTTCGCAGTGATTGCCGATGTCTGTGCCGCACAGGGTGAACGCCTGCTGGCGCTGATCGATGGCGAGCGCCGCCTGACCAATTACCTGCAGCTGGGTGAACTGCTGCAGGAGGCCTCGGCGCAGGCGCTGGGCATGCATGGCCTGCTGGACTGGCTGCAGGGGCAGATGGCCAGTGCCGACCAGGATGACGAGCAGCAGCTCCTGCGCCTGGAGTCGGATGCGCGCCGCGTGCAGATCATCACCCTGCACAAGAGCAAGGGCCTGGAGTATCCGCTGGTGTTCCTGCCCTTCGTCGGCATCGACGGCGGCGCGCCGAACACCGCCTCGCACTGCGCCGTGCACGTTGGCGGCCAGCGCCAGCTGCACTGGAAGCTGGACAAGGACGAGGCCTGGGAAGCGGCCAACGCGCAGCGTGAGCGCGAGCAGCGTGCCGAGGATGCGCGCCTGCTGTATGTGGGACTGACCCGCGCCGAGCATGCGCTGTGGATCGCCGTGGGTGATCTGGCCGGGCTCGGCAAGACGCGGCTGGCGCCGCTGCTGGGTGACCTGCAGGCGCTGCGCGGGCTCGCCGATGTGCACATCGATGACAGCGAGGCGCCGGCCGCACTGCCGCAGCTGGCGGCCGAAGTGGAAGGTGACCTGCCGGCGGTACGTGCACTGACCCGGCGCGTGCCGCATGACTGGTGGGTGTACAGCTTCACCCAGCTGGCGCATGCCGATGCGGGCGCTGGCAGTGATATTGAAGCCGCCGCGACCGAGCTGCCGGCACCGGCCGCCGATGAACCGGCCGGCCCGGAACTGCCGCTGGAACCGGCGCTGCCCGAACCCACCGCCGTCGTCGAAGACAGCGCGCCGATCGACCCGCGCTTCATGGGCAGCCGCTTCGGCAACGTGCTGCACGAGGCGATGGAGAACGTCGACTTCGCTGCCTGGGGTGACTGGCAGCCGGGCCGGGAAGCGCCCGAGGGACAGGCCGAGGTGCTACGCAAGGCGCTGCATGACGAAGGCTATGCCGACGTCGACCTGGACGATGGCGTGGCCGTGCTGGTGCCGCTGGTCGGCCACACGCTCACCGTGCCGCTGCCCGAAGGCGGCGCCCTTTACAGCCTGGGCGAAGGCGAGCGGCGCGCGGAAATCGACTTCCATTTCGCCATCGAGCCGACCACGGTGCCGGCGCTGCTGCAGGTGCTGCATGCCCACGGTGTTTCCAGTGGTCGTCGAGGCTTCGGCCAGCGCCGCCGCCTGGAAGGGCTGATGACCGGCATGATCGACCTGACCTACGTGCGCGACGGGCGCTGGTACGTGCTCGACTACAAATCCAATCGTCTGCCCGGCTACAGCCAGGACCTGCTGGCCATCGCCATGCGCCACAGCGAGTACGACCTGCAGGCGCTGATCTATACCGTGGCCCTGCATCGCTGGCTGCGCTTCCGCCTGGGCGCGGCCTACGACTACGAGCGTGACATGGGCGGCATCCGCTACCTGTTCTGCCGCGGCCTGGATGGCACCGGCAACGGCGTGCACGTGGACCGCTTCCCGCTGGCGCTGGTGGATGCACTGGATGCGTTGTTCGCCGGTGGCGAACAGGCCCAGGCCGAACTGGCCGCACGTGCCCGTGGGGCCAGCGCATGAGCCTGCTGAAGGAACTGCACCAGAAGGGCCTGCTGCGCACCCTCGACCACGCGTTGGCGACCAGCCTGATGCGGCTGCGCGGCGACACGCCGGAGAGCGTGGCGCTGGCGGCGGCGCTGGCCTCGCTGGCGGTGGCGCAGGGCCACGCCGGCTTCGATCCGGCGCAGCCGCAGCGCCTGCTGGAAGGGGTGCCCGAGTGGCCCGCCGCGCAGGACTGGCTGGCACAACTGCGCGCATCGCCTTGGGTGGCTATACCCGAGCAGGCCGACGCCATCGCCGAGGATGCGCCGCTGGTGCTGGAGAACGGCCTGCTCTACCTGCGCCGCTACCGCGAGTACGAACGGCAGCTGGCCGCCGGGCTGCAGCGCATCGGCCGGCATCCGCTGCCGGCACCGGACATGGCAGCGCTGGCACCGTTGTTCGCGCAGCTGTTCCCGCAGGCATCGGGCAGCGAGGATCACCAGGCCCGTGCCGCCGGCGTGACCCTGCGCCATCCGCTGGCGCTGGTGACTGGCGGCCCCGGCACCGGCAAGACCACCACCATCGCGCGCCTGTTGCTGCTGCTGGCGGCGCAGGCCCGGCACGCCGGCCAGCCGCTGCCCGAAGTGGCGCTGGCCGCGCCTACCGGACGCGCCGCCGAGCGCATGGCCGAGAGCCTGCGTCTGGCCGTGCAGCGCCTGCAGGAGCACGGCGTGGACCCGGCGCTGTGCGCGGCATTGCCCAGTACCGGCACCACCCTGCATCGCCTGCTCGGCGTGATCCCGGATTCGCCGCGCTTCCGCCACCACGCCGACAACCCGTTGCCGGTGGACGTGGTGGTGGTCGACGAAGCTTCGATGATCGATCTGCCGATGATGGCCAAGCTGGTCGACGCGATCGCCAGCGGCACCCGGTTGATCCTGCTTGGCGACCCCGATCAGTTGCCCTCGGTCGAAGCCGGCGACGTGCTCAGTGCGATCCTGCGTGCCAGCGGTGATGGCATCGGTACCCGCGCCGACGACGCGCAGGCACTGCATGGCCTGCTGGCGCCGGCCACGCTGCAGCCGCAGGCGGCACCACGCGCCTTCGCTGGCCGCCGGGTGCAGTTGCAGCGGGGTTACCGGCAGAGCGATGCGCTGGACCTGGCACCGCTGGCGCATGCCGTGCGCGAGGGCGACAGCAGTACCGCGCTGCAGCTGCTGCGCGGCGGTGCATTGGCCGGCGTGCATTTCCACGAAGGTGAGGCCGACCCATTGCGTGGCCAGCGCGAGCATCTGCGCGGCCATTGGCGCGCACTGGCCGACGCGGCCGATCCAGTGCTCGCCCTGCAGCAGGCCGGGCGCCTGCGCGTGCTGACCGCGTTGCGCGAAGGCCCGCAGGGCGCGCGCGGGCTCAACAGCCGAATCGAACAGCTGCTGGCCGGCAACACCCCGGGCTACTTCCAGGGTCGCCTGCTGCTGGTCACCGAGAACAGCTACCGGCACCGCCTGTTCAACGGCGATATCGGCATCTGCCTGCGCGATGACAGTGGCGCGATGGTGGCCTGGTTCCCCGGTGACACCGTTGACCAGCCGCGCGCCTTCCACCCGGCCGCACTGCCCGCACACGAAAGCGCCTTTGCGATGACCGTGCACAAGGCGCAGGGCTCGGAGTTCGATGAAGTGTGGTTGCAGCTGCCGCGCCAGGACAGCCGCGTGCTGTCGCGCGAGCTGGTCTACACCGGCCTGACCCGCGCCCGCCAGGTGCTGCATGTGGCGGGCAGCGCAGAGGTGCTGCAGGCCGCGTTGAAACGCCACGCCAGCCGATTGGGTGGCCTGGCCTGGCGGCTGGGTGCGGAAGCGGTGGCCGAAGCACCGGCGCGCATCGAACAGCCCACGGTGCAGGGCCAGTTGTTCTGAATCGGGGTCGGATCCCGTTCCCATCGGGAACGGGATCTGACCCCTTCACCTGATCGCCAGGCAGAAGCAGTCGAGCATGGCTCGACTTTACAACAGCGTACTTCGATCATTCCGACGTTCATCCACGCATGCCGGGATCTACCGTGTCGACCAAGGTCGACACCCACCAGAGCAGAACGCCGTGCCGGCAGATCGCAGGAAACTGTCGAAGGCGGGGTGGGTCCGGGTGCGGGGGCGTGAGCCGCATGGGCCCGAGGCATGCCTCGGGCGGGTTGGGCAGGACGCCCAACCCCGGTCTTGCCGT
>NZ_JAPTFQ010000159.1:0-1288 GCF_030985535.1 Stenotrophomonas sp. Sm2128 | reverse complement strand
GGGCCGGCAGAACGGTCATGCGCCGTCAGCACCACCATTCAGCCCCCGGGCGTATGCTGGAACCCTGTCCCACGGAGCCGCCGCATGCACATCGTGTACAAGGCCGACAACCTGTTCGACGCCCACCTGGTCAAGCACGCGCTGGAAGATGCCGGTATCCCGGCCTTCGTGTTTGGCGAGCAGCTGCTGGGCGGCATGGGCGAGCTGCCGCTGTTCGGTGTGCTGCGGGTGGGAATCCCCGAAGCGGCACGCCCGCAGGCCGAGGACATCGTGGCGGCGCTGGACTTGGGCCACGCGCCGGACGCCCCCATTTCAGATGCAGACGACATAGCCGGACGTCCGGCGTAGGAGCGCATCATGTTGGGAATTGGCCAGGGCATCCTCGGCATCGGCGCCTTCAAGCAGCGCCTGCCGCGCCCGGAAGAGGCGCTGCCGGGGCGTGACCAGCCGCTGCCGCTGCACAGCAACCAGCACTTCGTGAACAGCCATCCGCTGAAGGACCGTTTTGCCGGCCTGCAGCAGATCCGTTTCGCGCTGGGCTGCTTCTGGGGCGCCGAGCGCAAGTTCTGGACCGAACCGGGCGTGTACAGCACCTCGGTGGGCTATGCCGGGGGCATCACTCCGAACCCGACCTATGAAGAGGTCTGTTCGGGCCTGACCGGCCACACCGAAGTGGTGCAGGTGGTGTTCGACCCGGCGGTGGTGAGCCTGGAGCGCTTGTTGCAGCTGTTCTGGGAGAGCCACGACCCGACCCAGGGCATGCGCCAGGGCAACGACACCGGCACCCAGTACCGCTCGGCGATCCACACCACCGACGAAGCCCAGTACAAGGCCGCGCTGGCCAGCCGCGAGGCCTACCAGGCGCAGCTGGATGCGGCCGGCTACGCCCCGATCACCACCGAGATCGTGTACCCGGCACCGGCGTACTACTACGCCGAGGACTATCACCAGCAGTACCTGGCGAAGAATCCGAACGGCTACTGCGGCATCGGCGGCACCGGCGTGAGCTGCCCGATCGGGTTGGATGTGGAGGCGCCGCGCTGACGCGCGGTGGTCCGCCTGCGGCGGGCGACGTCAACGGCTGAAAGCCAAGGCCAAAGCCAAAGCCAAAGCCAAAGCCAAAGCCAAAGCCAAAGCCAAAGCCAAAGCCAAAGCGGCTCTGGGTTGCTGCTTGTTGGGTGGGGCGGTGTGGGTTGGCAGGACACGCCGTGAACCCCGCTCCGCGGTCCGGCCCAGCCGCTGGCGGCTGTGCGTTCGGGCGCTTGCGAAGCAGTGCTTCGCAAGCAAA
>NZ_JAPTFQ010000158.1:0-1308 GCF_030985535.1 Stenotrophomonas sp. Sm2128 | reverse complement strand
GGTTCTTCTCCCATCTGAGGGGAGAGGCTCACGGCCGACCCGCTAGATTGTGGTTGTCGAGACTACAAACTGGGGCCGGCCGTGGCCAAGCTGGATTGTATGCCGTTGCTGGGATGCTGGGCGGGATATCGCCTGGATGGATGGCGCCGGGAGGCGCGTGGAGGAGCCACTTGGCTGGTGCTTTCGCTGCTGCCTGATTCACGCCGCCGCCGACGCTGTAGCGGATGTGGCAAGTGGGTGGTGGCCATCCATGACCAGACGCTCCGGCGGGTCCGTGATCTACCCGTGTTCGATGAGCCGGTCGAGCTGGAAGTCCAGCGCCAGCGGCTGGCCTGTCCTCGCTGCGGGCCAAAACTTGAGCATCTGGATTGGCTGGAGCGACATGCCCGGGTAACACAACGGCTGGCGCAGAGCGTGGCACGCATGTGTGCCACGGCCTCCATCCATGCCACCGCAAAGTGGCATGGCCTGGACTGGAAGACGGTCAAGGCGCTTGATTTCAGGCATCTGGTGCGGACGCTGGGTCCGGTGGACCTATCGAACGTCCGGGTGATCGCGATGGATGAGTTTGCGATCCAAAAGGGGCATCGCTACGCCACGGTGGTGGTCGAACCATCACGCAAGCGCGTGCTTTGGGTCGGTCGAGGACGCAGCCGCGCAGACGTACGTCCCTTCTTTGAGCTACTCGGAAAGGACGGCTGCGAACGCATCCAGGCGGTTGCTATGGACATGAATTCGGCATTCGACCTGGAAGTGAAAGCCCAATGCCCAAACGCCGAAGTGGTCTACGACCTGTTTCATGTGGTGGCCAAATACGGTCGGGAGGTCATCGACCGGGTCCGCGTGGATGAAGCCAACAGGCTGCGTCAGGACAAACCTGCCCGGCGTGTGGTGAAGACCTCTCGCTGGCTCTTGCTGCGCAACCGGCAGAACGTCCCGGCCGATCAACGAGTGAAGCTCAAGGAGCTGCTGGCTGCCAACAAGGCCCTATTGACGAGCTATGTGCTGAAAGACGACTTGAAGCAGCTCTGGCGCTACCGTAGCCAGGCCTGGGCAGCAAAAGCGTGGAAGAGCTGGCGACAGCGCGCATTGCGTAGCCGCCTGGAGCCCCTGCGAACGTTTGTCCGTCGCCTACAGCCCTATCTGCCAGGCATCCTGGCTCATTGCCGATGGCCCCTTGGAACGAATCTGGTCGAGGGAATCAACAACAAGATCAAGGTCATCAAGCGCGTCGCCTACGGATACCGAGACGACGCCTATTTCTTCCTCAAAATCCGTGCAGCCTTCCCCGGACTTGGGTGAAGAACC
>NZ_JAPTFQ010000156.1:0-1624 GCF_030985535.1 Stenotrophomonas sp. Sm2128 | reverse complement strand
ACGCACAGCCGCCAGCGGCTGGGCCGGGCCCCGGAGGGGGACTTGCAGCGTCCCCCGCAACCGGACCCACCCCGCCAACCCACAGGAACCCAGCTTATGACGTTGCTGTTGAGGTTGCCGGCCAGCGGCCGGCACTACCGCAGGTGCAGGGTGCAACCCTGCAAAACAAACACAACCCTACGCCAGCGTCGGTTGTGCATTCGGCCCCCGCGCACTACGATCCTGCGGTTCGCGCGCGCCGGCGCGCGCCCGTATTCCTGCTGAGCGCCCCGTGCGCCGCATCTGCCAACCCGAGGTATCCATGGTCATCAAACCGCGCGTCCGCGGCTTCATCTGCGTCACCACCCACCCGACCGGCTGCGAGGCCGCGGTCAAGCAGCAGATCGACTACATCCGCGCGCGTCCGCCGATCCAGAACGGCCCCAAGCGCGTGCTGGTGATCGGCGCCTCCACCGGCTACGGCCTGGCTGCGCGCATCACCGCTGCCTTCGGCAGCGGCGCCGCGACCCTGGGCATCTTCTTCGAGCGCCCGGGTACCGAATCCAAGCCGGGCACCGCGGGCTGGTACAACTCGGCCGCGTTCCACAAGTACGCCGACGAAGCCGGCCTGTACGCCAAGAGCATCAACGGCGATGCCTTCTCCGATGAAGTGAAGGCGAAGACCATCGAAATGATCAAGGCCGATCTCGGCCAGGTCGACCAGGTCGTCTACAGCTTGGCGGCGCCGCGTCGCAAGCACCCCAGGACCGGTGAAGTCATCAGCTCCACGCTGAAGCCGATCGGCGAGCCGATCACCCTGCGCGGCCTGGATACCGACAAGGAAGTAATCACGGAAACCACCCTGCAGCCGGCTACCCCGGAAGAGATCGCTGGCACCGTCGCGGTGATGGGTGGCGAAGACTGGCAGATGTGGATCGACGCGCTGGCCGACGCCGGCGTGCTGGCCAACGGCTGCACCACCACGGCCTTCACCTACGTGGGCGAAGAGATCACCCAGGCGATCTACTGGAACGGCTCGATCGGCGCCGCCAAGAAGGACCTGGACACCAAGGTGCTGGGCCTGCGCGAAAAGCTGGCGAAAATCGGCGGCGACGCGCGCGTGTCGGTGCTGAAGGCCGTGGTTACACAGGCCAGCTCGGCCATTCCGACCATGCCGCTCTACCTGTCGCTGCTGTTCAAGGTGATGAAGGAAAAGGGCACCCACGAAGGCTGCATCGAGCAGCTGGACGTGCTGTACGACATCCTCTACGGCGGCAAGGCCGACGGCGTGGCGATCGATCGCCTGCGCCACGATCTGGTCGATGGCGATGGCCATACCGTCGCGCTGGTCGACGAGGAAGGCCGCCTGCGTGCCGACTACAAGGAAATGGCGGCAGACGTGCAGGGCAAGGTGGTCGCGCTGTGGCCGCAGGTCACCAATGAGAACCTGTACGAGATCAGCGACCTGGCCGGCTACAAGGCCGACTTCCTGCGCCTGTTCGGTTTTGGCGTGGAGGGTGTCGACTACGAGGCCGACGTCAATCCGGACGTGAAGATCGACAATCTGGTCGACATGACCTGATCAATGAAAAGGCCGGCGAAAGCCGGCCTTCTCTTTTGGTGGGGCCGGGGGGGGGGGGGGGGG
>NZ_JAPTFQ010000155.1:0-1662 GCF_030985535.1 Stenotrophomonas sp. Sm2128 | reverse complement strand
AAGTACGTCCCTGTAAGCTTGGCAGCCGCATCCATGCGGCTGACACCCCGCACTCCGACACCGCCCCGCCTATGACAGATTCCGGCGGCTGTTGGTAGGTGTCGATCTTGGTCGACACGGTAGATCCACGCCATGCGTGGATGCTTTTGGATTCCAATTCGAAATATTCGATTCCGATGGAGATTCATCCACGCATGGCGTGGATCTACTGCAGATCGCAAGAATCTGTCGAAGGCGGGGTGGGTCCGGTTGCGGGAGTGTCCGCGGCATGGATGCCGCGGCCAAGCCCCCATGGATGGGTTTACGGCGTCTCCCGCAACCGGACCCACCCCGCCATCCCTCGGAATGCACGCTGTTGCTGTTGCTGTTGCCGGCCAGCGGCCGGCACTACCGCAGGTGCAGGGCTGCAAGCCCTGCCGACCAACACCCTGCTTACGAACGGCTGACGTGACGCTCATGCGCCATGCGCGAGGCTGTCCACCTGGTTGTTCGACTGGAGGTGGCAACGGTGCACTGGCAGAGCGCACAGGCCTACGCATGGCCGTTGGGATTGGCCGTAGTGGTGGGCGGCATAGGCGCGTGGCTGATCCTGTGGATCTATCACCGGCTGAAAGGGCGTGATCGCCGACGTGCGCGTATCGGTCGAGTACTCGGGTTGCCGCTGGCCACCGCGTGGCCGCTGCTGCTGCTGATTCCCGCCTTGCAGGCGACGCCGCTGCAGGATCCGTTGCTGGGCCATCTGCAGCACGGACTCCACATTGCATTGATGGCCTGCTTCGTCTGGCTGCTGGTACGCGCGGTGGCGGCGGGCGAGCGCGCGATCCTGCGCAGCCATCCCATCGATGTCTCCGACAACCTGGAGGCACGCCGCATCCAGACCCAGACGCGCGTGCTCAGCAGGGTGTTGATGGGCGGCATCATCGTGCTCGGTGCGTCGCTGGTGCTGTTGACCTTCCCGATGGTGCAGAAGATCGGCACGGCGCTGCTGGCGTCGGCGGGCCTGATCGGGCTGGTGGCGGGCATCGCCGCCAAGCCGGTGTTCGGCAACCTCATCGCCGGCCTGCAGATCGCACTGACGCAGCCGATCCGCCTGGACGACGTGGTGATCGTCGAAGGCGAGTGGGGACGCATCGAGGAGATCGGCAGCAGCTACGTGGTCGTGCGGATCTGGGATGAGCGGCGGATGGTGGTGCCCTTGACCTGGTTCATCGAGAACCCGTTCCAGAACTGGACGCGGCGCAGTGCCGATCTGCTCGGCACTGCGTTTCTGTGGCTGGACTATCGGGCACCGATCGCGGCGATCCGTGCCGAGCTGGAGCGCATCTGCCATGGCCAGGCGCTATGGGATGGGCGCGTCTGCGTGACCCAGGTGACCGAAACCAACGAGCGCGCGATCCAGGTGCGCCTGCTGGTCAGCGCGCGCAGTTCCGGTGATGCCTTTGATCTTCGCTGCCTGGTGCGCGAACGCATGCTCGATTTCCTCGCACGTGAGCATCCGCAGTCGTTGCCGCAGGTGCGTGCGCGGCTGCAACACGAAGATGAGCTGGATATGCCGCGTGGTCCACGTGCACGCACTGCGGATGTGCGTTCGCCAGGTGCTGAAGATGGTGAGGCGGCGATCGTGCCGGAGGAGCCACAGGATCGGTAGTGCCGGACGCTGGC
>NZ_JAPTFQ010000154.1:0-1735 GCF_030985535.1 Stenotrophomonas sp. Sm2128 | reverse complement strand
CCCCCTCCCCCCAGAGCGAGACACTTCCATGCGCGTACTGCTCCTCCTCTTCACGCTTGTGCTGCCAACCGTGGCGGCAGCGGCCGAGCCGGCCGACCTGGTGCTGCGCAATGGCCTGCTGTTGACCCAGGACAGCAATACGCCACGTGCCAGCGCGCTTGCCATCCGCGGCGAGCGAATCCTGGCGGTCGGCAGTGACCGCGCCATGCAACGTCATATCGGCCCCAGCACCCGGGTCATCGACCTGCAACGGCGCACCGTCGTTCCGGGCCTGATCGACACGCACATCCACGCAGTCCGTGGCGGCCAGACGTTCACCTTCGAAACCTACTGGTTCGACGCTCCCACGCTGTCCGAGGCGCTGCAGCGGCTGCAGCGCGATGCCCAGCGCAAGCCTGACGGGCAATGGGCCGCCGTGGTCGGTGCGTGGCATCCCGAACAGTTCGCGGAGGGCCGGGCCCCGACCCGCGCCGAGCTCGATGCCGCCCTGCCAGACAGGCCGGTCTACGTGCAGCATCTGTACGACTTCGCCCTGCTCAACCGTGCCGGCATCGCAGCGCTGGATCTGCAGGGCGAGCAGCCCCGCCTGCCCCCGGGCATCATCGTCGAGCGCGACAATGACGGACAGGCCACCGGCCGCCTGTCCGGTGGCATCGGTCCATTCAATGCACTGTTCGCGCAGATCAGTGCCAGCGCCGATCACGAAAAGAGCCTGCGGACCTTCTTCGCTGCCCTCAACGCGCAGGGCGTGACCGGTTTCATCGATCCCTCCGCCGGCCCACCATCGTCCTACGAAACATTGTTCAAGCTACGCGACCAGGGCGGGCTGACGCTGCGCGCCGGCTACCGCATTCCGGCCGGCACCCACGGTGATGAAGCCGAGTGGTTCCGCAACGTGATGGCGTTCCGCCCGAACCGGCACGACGATGGCGACATCGCCTTTCTCGGCCTGGGTGAGAACCTGGTCACCGCCATGAACGACGGCGTCCTGATGGGGCCTGGCTTCGATCCGCCGGCCGAGGCCCGGCAGGAGCTGATCGAGGTCGCCCGGCTGGCCGCGGAGCGGCGCATCCCGCTGGAGATCCACGCATACACCGATGATGCCGCCGATGCCATCCTGGACGCTTTCGAGGTGGTGGCGCGCGATCATGACCTGCGGCCGCTGCGCTGGGCGATCGCGCACCTGAACACCGGGTCACAGCGGACGTTGCAGCGCATGGCCCGGCTCGGGCTGGCCTACAGCGTACAGATGGGACCGTACTTCGAAACCACCGCGATCCATGCCGCCAACACGGCACAGGTTGCGGCGTCCAGCGCCCCGGTGCGGGCCGCGATGGCGCTAGGCATTCCGGTGGCGGGTGGCACCGACTCCACCCGCATCGGCGTGGCAGGCGTCTGGCAGGCCATCCAGTACCACGTTGACGGCCAGCCACTGGCAGGCGTGCGCCGCAGCGAGGACAACCTCATCACCCGCGATGCGGCACTGCGCCTGTTCACCCGCAATGCGGCCTGGCTGTCGTTTGCCGAAGACGAGCGCGGCTCTCTCACCGCGGGAAAGCTGGCTGATCTGGCTGTGCTCGACCAACCCTACCTGACCATGCCGGCCCGTCGCATCCACTCGCTGCGCTCGCTGCTCACCCTGGTCGGCGGCCGCATCGTGCACGACAGCGGCGCCCTGGACGCCGAATAGCCGCGTCCAGCGTGCCGCGATGGTCGACCGGGTAGCGCCGGAACG
>NZ_JAPTFQ010000153.1:0-1965 GCF_030985535.1 Stenotrophomonas sp. Sm2128 | reverse complement strand
CCCCCCCCCCCCCCCCCCCCCCCCCCCCCCCCCCCCCCCCCCCCCCCCCCCCCCCCCCCCCACTACCCGGGAGGCGCCGGGCGAACCCGGCGCATGCCCTTACTTGCGCTGGTCGGCGCTGGCGTCACGCACGGCGCGGAACGATTCGTCCTTGCTCCAGTTCGGCCAGCTGCGCGTGTTGGCCAGCTGGTTGCCCAGCGTGTACAGCACTTCCAGGTCGCGGGCGGCACCGGCGAACACCCAGTCCGGCTGCCATTCGTCGCCCTGCTGGTGGTAGCGCTTGGCGGTGTAGTCCTCGGAGGCCTTCTTGCCTGCGGCCACGCCACCGTCCACCCAGTCCTGGCCGGCCGACCACGACAGTGCCGGAACGCCACGCTTGGCGAATGGGAAGTGATCGGAGCGGAAGAACAGGCCGGCTTCCGGCTTCGGGTCCGGCGTGTAGCGGATATCCCAGCCTTTGGCCACGTCCTTCAGCTGGTCCAGCAGCTCGAAACGCGCGGCACCGTAGATGCCGAAGTCACGCGACGGCCCGAACGGCGCCATGCCGTCCATGTTGATCACCGCCACGGTCTTTTCCAGCGGATACAGCGGATGGGTGGCGTAGTACTCCGAACCCAGCAAGCCCTTTTCCTCGGCGGTGACCGCCAGGAACAGCACTGACCTCTCCGGACGCTTGGCCTTGGCGAAGCCGCGGGCCAGTTCGATCAGCGAGGCGGTGCCGCTGGCGTTGTCCAGTGCGCCATTGAAGATGCGGTCGCCACGTGCGTCGGGCTCGCCCACGCCGATGTGGTCCCAGTGCGCGCTGTAGACGATGGTCTCGTCCGGGTGGCGGCTGCCTTCCAGGCGTGCGGCCACGTTGTGCGAGGTGATCACTTCGGTCTTCACCGCGTACTTCGCGTCCAGGCTGGCGCCGGTCAGCGGCACCGGGGTGAAGTCGCGCTGCTGCGCCTTCTTCTTCAGCGCCTCGAAATCCTGCCCGGCCGAGCGGAACAGCTCCACGGCCAGGTCGCGCTGGATCCAGCCTTCCAGCAGCGGGTGGCTGTCGGCCGGGTTGTCGCGCACCACATCGAACATGGTGTTGGTGTTGGAGCCGGCCACGGTGGCCCAGCCATACGACGCCGGTGCAGTCTCGTGCACGATCAGCACGCCCAGCGCGCCCTGGCGGGCGCCTTCTTCGTACTTGTAGGTCCAACGGCCGTAGTAGGTCATGCCCTTGCCGTCGAAGTCACCCTGGCCGGTCTCGAAGTCCGGGTCGTTGATCAGCACGACGGCGATCTTGCCCTTCAGGTCCACGCCCTTGAAGTCGTCCCAGTTGCGCTCCGGGGCCTTCACGCCGTAACCGAGGAACACCAGCGGGGCCTTGCTGATGTCGACGTTGCTGGCCCCGTTCATGGCGGCGCGCACGGCAATCTGCTTGCCCTGTTCCAGCGGCAGGGTCTTGCCGCCCTGGTGCAATGCCAACTGCGGCGCGCCGACGATGTCCCCCTTGCGCAGCGGCACGGCCTGGGTCCACAGGCGCTTGCCGTCCTTGAGGTCACCGCCCGGCTGCAGGCCGGCGTCGGCGAACTGCTTGCTGAGGAAGGCGATGGTCTTTTCTTCGCCGGCGGTGGCCGGGGAGCGGCCTTCGTAGGCGTCGGAGGCCAGTTCCTTGACGTCGGCGGAGATCCGCGCGCCATCGAATTTCGGGGTGGCCGCCATCAGTGCGCTCGACACCGACAGGGCCAGCAGGCCCAGTGCTACTCGTTTCATTGCTCTCTCCAGCAGGAAATCCTTCTGGAGTGTAATGGGATTCGGCAGGGCTGCGCCCTGCACCTGCCGATGCCAGAGCAACAGCAGAAGCAGGCATTCGGTGGGACGGGGGGGGGGGGGGGGGGGGGGGGGGGGGGGGGGGGGGGGGGGGCGGGGGGGGGGGGGGGGGGGGGGGGGGGGGGGGGGCCCCCCCCCCCCCCCCCCCCCCCCCCCCCC
>NZ_JAPTFQ010000152.1:0-2195 GCF_030985535.1 Stenotrophomonas sp. Sm2128 | reverse complement strand
GACCGTTGGTCGGCACGGATCTCGCTCTGGTAGGTGTCGACCTTGGTCGACACGGCTTTTGTAGAGTCGAGCCGTGCTCGACTGTTTCTGGCCTCAAGCCAGATAGACCTGCCCGTCGCGCACGTCCACCGGCACCGCACGCAGGCGGTCGCCCTTGCAGGGTCCGGCGATGCAGTCGCCGCTGTCCAGCGCGAACGAGGCGCCATGCGCGGCGCAGACCAGGTTGCCTTCACGGCTCTTCAGGAACTGGCCCGGGGCCCAGTCCAGGCGGCGGCCGGCGTGCGGGCAGATGTTCAGGAACGCACGCACCTGCGCGCCGTCGCGGTACAGCACCAGCGATTCGGCATCGCCATCAACCACCGCTTCGACCTCGGCAAACGCGCCATCGGCAATGGCATCAAGGGCGATCAGGGCGGCAGGGGCAGTCATGGCGAAGGCTCGGACAGTAAACCCGCATTGTCGCACGCCCACTCAGGTGACTGGCTGCGACATGAACACAAGTCATTGATCCGTAATAAGCACAGGCTATATTTAACGAGTTTTTCACTCAATGACAGTGGCGCGTCCCGATACTCTGGTTTCGCTGATCCCAGCCTATCGAGCCGCCATGTTCAATCGCGCATCCGCCTTCAACCAGTTCCGCACCCTGTTCGCGCCGCGCAAGCCGCGCCATCCGTTGGTGCGCGTTGCCGTGGGCCTGCTTGGCCTGGCGATCCTGGCCGCGATGGTGTTCATCGGCGTGTTCGTCGGTGCGGCGATGATCCTGGTGGGCCTGGCGTGGAAGCTGCTGGCCTCGCGCAAGCCGGGTGTTGCCCGTCCGGTCGACCCGACCGTGGTCGAAGGCGAGTACCGCGTGGTACGCAAGCCGGTGTTGCCGGCCTCGCGCTGATCCACCTCCTGCGCGCCCGCTGACGGCGGGCGCCATGCGTTCTAGACTGCGGGCACGCCCTTCCTGGATGCCCGCATGTCCGATGTCTCCGATGTGATCCCTGCCGTAGCCCTGCCGCGTGTACCGGTGGTGGGCGGTGGCAGTTTCCCCGTGCACCGCATCTACTGCGTCGGCCGCAACTTCGCCGACCACGCCCGCGAAATGGGCGCGGCGGTGCCGGCGGCCGATGACCGTGGCCGCCCGATGTTCTTCAGCAAGCCGGCCGATGCGATCGTGGTCGGCCATGACGACGCCATCCCCTACCCGCCGGCGACCGCCAACCTGCACCACGAAGTGGAGCTGGTGGTGGCGATCGGCCGTGATGCGCCCGCAGGCGAACTGGCCGTGGCCGATGCCGAAGCACTGGTCTACGGCTACGCCGTCGGCCTGGACCTGACCCGCCGCGACCTGCAGGCTGCGGTCAAGGACAAGGGCCACCCGTGGGACGCGGCCAAGGGCTTCGATGCCTCCGCGCCGATCAGCGAAATCGTCCACGCCGAAGAGGTCGGCGACCTGGCCGCGCTCAACCTGTCGCTGGAGGTCAACGGCGAGGTGCGCCAGCAGGCGCTGCTGGACCAGATGATCTGGAACGTGCCGGAGATCCTGCACGAGCTGTCCAAGCTGTGGCAGCTGCGTGCCGGCGACCTGGTGTTCATGGGCACCCCGTCCGGCGTGGCTGCACTGAAGCCCGGCGACCGCTTCAGCGCGCGCCTGGAAAACGTGGCCGAGCGCCACGGCGTGATCGCCGGCTGACATCACCTGCGCTACCCTGCGCGCTGTCCACTTCCCCACCGGAGAAAAACAACAATGGGAATGCTCACCGAGTTCAAGGAATTCGCGATGCGCGGCAACGTCATCGACCTCGCCGTCGGCGTGGTGATCGGCGCGGCCTTCGGCAAGATCGTGACGGCGCTGGTCGAGAAGATCATCATGCCGCCGCTGGGCTACCTGATCGGCCGCGTGGACTTCTCCAGCCTGGCCTGGACCCTGTCGCCGGCCCACCTGGGTCCGGATGGCAAGGAGATTCCGGCCGTGGTGGTTGGCTACGGCGACTTCATCAATACCATCATCCAGTTCGTGATCGTGGCCTTCGCCATCTTCATCGTGGTCAAGGCGATCAACCGCCTGTCGCGCAAGCAGGAGGCTGCACCGGCCGCACCGGCCGAGGAAGTGGTGCTGCTGCGCGAGATCCGCGACAGCCTGAAGAAATAAGGCGGCAGAACGGTAGTGCCGGCCGCTGGCCGGCAAGGCCAGCACATACGGAAGC
>NZ_JAPTFQ010000151.1:0-2413 GCF_030985535.1 Stenotrophomonas sp. Sm2128 | reverse complement strand
CGGGCAGGGTGGGAAATCAGCGACATGGACAGGCTCCGGGAGGGAAAACAACGCGCCATGATCGCAGCCCCCATACGACACTGCAGTGGCCATCGGTCATACGGCCAGACCCGGCATGGTCATTGTCGCGATATGAAAAGCGTCATCGTTTGACGTCAGTCTCCTGATTCCGGGCGCAGCGCACGGACTTTCACGCCGCTGCACCGCGAGCATCGGCACAACGGCAAGCGCCAGGGCCGTCCAGTTCCAGCCGGGTCGGGGGGATCCGAAGACAGAGGGAGAGAAGCGATGCGCAGCACCGCAACAGGAAGTACCGTCCTGACCCTGCTCCTCGGGCTTGCGACAGCGCAGGCGCAGGCCGCCGACGTGGTCGGCGTGGCCTTCGTGCATGGCACCGGCGCGCAGACCAACGCCACCCAGGACTACTGGCAGCCGGCGATCATCGACACCGTGCGCCAGGGCCTGCCGAACAGCAGCAACTACGTGGTCATCAACTGTGACTTCACCCAGTACATGTGGAAGCCCGAAGCTGCCGGTTGCCTGGCCAACCAGCTGACCAGCTTCATCGACAGCCGTGGCATCACCCAGCTGGTGGTGATCACCCATTCCAACGGCGGCAACGTGGTGCGCTGGATCCTGTCCAACCCGACCTACGACAGCCGCTATCCGAAGATCATCCGCACGGTGCGCAAGGTCACCGCGCTGGCACCTTCCTCGGCGGGTACGCCGTTGGCCGATGCGGTACTCAACGGCAACACCTTTGAAACCTCGCTGGGCTGGCTGCTGGGCTACAAGAACGACGCGGTGCGCCAGCAGCAGGTGGCGAGCATGGCCACCTACAACGCGCAGAACCTGTATGGCACGGCCGGTCGCCCGGCGCTGCCCAAGCCGTTCCGCGCGGTGGTCGGCAGCGACGTGGAATCGGCGGTGTGGGACAGCAACAGTTACTGCGGCGGCTATGCCGCCAACGTCGGCCTGGAGTTCACCCAGAACTGGCTGTCGTCCTGCTCCGATGGCTTCCTGGAGTGCAGCAGCCAGAAGGCCGCCGGCACCACCTGGTTCACCGACAAGGCGCGTACCCAGGGCGCAGAACCGCTCAGCCACAACCAGAGCCGCCGCGAGTGCTTCGGCCTCGGCACCCTGCTGCGCAACGACCTGACCCAGTGAGGGAGACGACCATGACGATTCAATCCACCCTGCTGGCCGGCGCCGTGCTGGCAGTATTGTCCCTTTCCGCAGCGCAGGCCGCGCAGCCGCTGCAGGCCGCCCGCGCAGGCGACCAGGTGCCCGCGGCGCTGGTTGCCGCGCCGTTGCCCGCCGATGACAGCGAACGCGCACCGCTGTCCTTCGCCTGGGCCTTGGACCCGGCGCAATCGCTGCAGGCGGCCACGCCGTATGCCTCGGTCAGCCGCAGCTACTGGCAGCAGGTCGATGGCGCGCAGCTGCAACGCGGCCTGGAGTTGCCGCTGACGGCGCCCGACGCGGTGATCCAGCTGAGCCCGGCCGAAGGCGCGCGGGCAGTGCCGGCAAATGCGTTGCAAGTGCGCGATCCGGCGGGCCGCAGCAGCGTGGCCCGCAGTGTCGACGCGCGCGCGCTGCAGCAGGCCGGCATGCCGGTGAGGGATGGCAGCAGCATGCTGCGCACCGGCGCGACCAGTGCCGCCGGTGCGTACACGCTGCAGAGCGCGCAGGCACAGGGCCGCTACGTGGTGCAGGTGCTGGAGCCGAACAGCCCGCTGCGGCTGGAAGTGCAGGCCAACCAGGCGCAGGTGCTGGCCGGTGGCAACGTGCAGTTGCAGGCACGCCTGCTGGAAGACGGCGCCACCACCGCGCAGCTGGCCTCGCGTCGTGGCGGCTTGGGCGGTGAAGCCCTGCTGGTCGCGCCCGATGGCCGCAGCTGGCCGCAGCGGTTGCTGCGCACCACCGATGGTGCCCTGCGTGCGCAGGTGCGGATTCCGGCTGATGTCGGCAACGTGCAGGGGCTGTGGGAACTGCAGGTGTTCGCCCAGGCCGATGGCGTGCTGCGCGATGGCAAGGTGGCCTTCGCGGTGGCGCGGCCCACTGCGCGCTTCAGTGGCCAGGCGGCACCGGACCCGGCCAGCCGCCAGGTAGCGCTGCCGCTGCAGGTGGCCGCCGCCGGTCGTTACGAGGCGCGCGGCACGTTGTATGCCACCGGCCGCGATGGCCAGCTGAAGCCGGTGGCGCAGGCGCACGCGGCCGCGTGGTTCGACGGTCCGCGCGCGGGCCAGCTGGTGCTGCCGTTCGACCAGGCCGCATTGCCGGTTGGGTTCGGTGCGCCGTACGAGTTGCGCGACCTGCAGCTGCAGGATCAGAGCCGGATGGCACCGATCGAATCGCGCGCGCTGGCGTTGAGGTTCTGAGCAAGGCGGTGGCGGGCCGGAACATCCGGCCC
>NZ_JAPTFQ010000150.1:0-2611 GCF_030985535.1 Stenotrophomonas sp. Sm2128 | reverse complement strand
CCCCCCACACCCCCCCCCGCCCGGCCAAGCGCGGCTTTTGCTTTACGCGACCAACCCCACAGCCACGAGGGGCTGCGCCGTTGGCTGGAACGCCCTGTTACCCATACGGGGCATGTCCCCGTCACAGCCGCATGCGATGCTGATCACCTGATCCCTGCCAGCGAGAACGCCCGCATGACCACCATCATCGCCCCGCGCGTGCACGACATCGGCGGACTCGAAGTCCGTCGCGCCGTCCCCACCCTGCAGGCGCGCAGCATCGGCTCGTTCGTGTTCGTCGACCAGATGGGCCCGGCGCTCATGCATCCCGGCACGGCCATCGACGTGCGCCCGCATCCGCATATCGGCCTGGCCACCGTCACCTACCTGTGGTCGGGCGCCATCGGCCATCGCGACACACTCGGTTCGGACCAGGTGATCCGCCCCGGAGACGTCAACTGGATGACCGCTGGCCGCGGCATCGCCCATTCCGAGCGCACGCCGCAACCGGACCGCGATCACGACAACCCGATCCACGGCATGCAGACCTGGGTGGCGCTGCCGAAGTCACATGAAGAGATCGAGCCGGCGTTCTACCACCACGCCGCGGCCACCCTGCCCGAGCAGCGCCGCAACGGTGCCTGGCTGCGCGTCATCGCCGGCCGCGCCTATGGCGAGGAATCGCCGGTGAAGGTGTTCGCCGACACCCTCAACGTGGCAATCGATCTCGACCCGGATGCGGAGATCGATATCGACGACGGCCACCGCGAGCGCGCGCTGTACATCCTCGAAGGCGACGCACAGCTGGATGGCGTGGACATCCCTGCACAGCATCTGGTGATTCCCGAAGCCGGCGCACGCGGCCGCCTGCGCGCGAAGACGCCGGTGAAGGCGATGCTGTTCGGTGGCGAGCCGCTGGATGGCCCGCGTCACCTGTGGTGGAACTTCGTGTCCAGCTCGAAGGAACGCATCGAGCAGGCCAAGCACGATTGGGAGGCCGGCCGCTTCGGGACCATTCCGGGCGACGACAAGGAATTCATCCCGCTGCCGCAGTACTGAACATCGCGTGTTGCACACGTCCGACGGTGTATGCCTGCACCCGGCGTTGACGCTACAGTCACCCGCTGATCATTGAAATGTGACATAAATCACACTTTCGACCGTCAAAGGAGTGCAACACATGAGCATGGGTAAACGCTTGTCCGCCGAATTCCTCGGCACGTTCTGGCTGGTTCTGGGTGGCTGCGGCAGTGCGGTGCTGGCCGCCAAGTTCGGCGGTGACAGCAATCCGCTGGGTATCGGGTTCCTCGGCGTGGCGCTCGCCTTCGGCCTGACCGTGGTGACCGGCGCCTATGCGTTCGGCCATATCTCCGGCGCGCACTTCAATCCGGCGGTCAGCGTCGGCCTGTGGGCCGGTGGCCGCTTCCCGACCAAGGACCTGGTGCCGTACATCATCGCCCAAGTGGCTGGTGGCCTGTTGGCCGGCTTCATCCTGCTGCAGATCGCCTCGGGGGCCAGCGGCTTCGCCATCGACGGCAGCCAGGCCGGTGCGTTCGCCAGCAATGGCTATGGTGCGCTGTCGCCCGGGGGTTACAGCGTGGCGGCGGCCTTCCTGTGCGAAGTGGTGCTGACCGCCGTGTTCCTGATCGTGATCATGGGCGCCACCCACGGCAAGGCACCGGCTGGCTTCGCGCCGCTGGCGATCGGCCTGTCGCTGACCCTGATCCATCTGATCAGCATTCCGGTCACCAACACCTCGGTGAACCCGGCCCGCTCCACCGCCGTGGCCTTCTTCGCCGGCAGCGGGGCGGTCAGCCAGCTGTGGCTGTTCTGGGTCGCCCCCCTGCTGGGCGGTGCGATCGGCGGCATCATCTACAAGTGGCTCGGCAACGACCGCTGAGGCCTGTGCGGACCATTGCGGCCGACCCTCGGCCGCAATGGTTACGCTTGTAACCGCAATTTGTGCGATCGCTCACGTTCCGTTAAGGTTGAGTTGACCGTCCGTGCACATGCCGGCCGGCGGGGCATCCGGGGATGGGATGCCAAGGCCGCCGGTCCATCCGACGGAGCCACGACACACCACCTTGGGGGATGCATGAAGTTCGCGCCTGTAGTGTTGTCGAGCCTGCTGTTCGCTGCGGCCCAGGCCGCCGCGCAGGCTCCCACCGAATGTCCTTCATTGCCGGCCAACAGCGGCCTGCAGTGGCAACAGCAGGCACAGGCCGATTTCCTGGTCTGCCGCGCCAGCACCAGCGATGGCCGCGAGGTACTGAGCCTGATGCTCAGTGCACGCGATCCCAACCTTCCATTGAACCGCTCGCTGCGCCACGAAAAGGGCAGCTTCGGCGGAGAATCACTGTACTGGTACCAGCCCGATCTGGGAGGCCAGCAGCCGCCCGGTTATGCCGAGCGCCGCATCAGCGTGGTCAAGCTCGACAAAGGGCGTTACGCGCAGATTTCGCTGTATCCGGACAGCGCGCAGGAACTGGGTTCGCTGCAACAGCTGGCGCAGGGGATGAGCCTGACCCCGTCGGCCGTGGCTGCCGGGAACTGACGATGGCGGGGATGACTGCCTTGCAGCATCCCCGCAATGCGAGCCGACCTGACGGTAGTGCCGGCCGCGGGCCCGCCC